>CAMKRV010000001.1 GCA_946415265.1 uncultured Candidatus Saccharibacteria bacterium
GGGGGTAGCCCCTCATATTTTATGCGCAGATTCTGCACTACAAGTGATACTTGCCAAATGGCAACACTTCGGGTGGAGAAAGAAAAGTATGTACCTTAAATGCAAAAGGAACAGCCAGTCGTAGAAGACCGAAAAGAAGCCGTCAAAAACCTAGTGCAATTACTTTGCGCATTAGACGACATAGACGATTCGCCAGAGCGCGAGTCCAACAAAGAGAAAGGAGTGTGCGACGACGGAGTAGTTGTCGTGTTCTAAAACTATGAATAGAGCGCTAATCAATGCGGGTAGCGGCATAGTCCAGAAGCCATTACGCTATGTACTCTACGTACGTAAATCTTCCGAAGATGCCGAAGCTCAAGCCAAATCATTACCAGATCAAATCGCAGATTGTAAAGAATATGCGAATAATCACGGTTTGCTTCTAGTCGGCGAACCGATCCAAGAATCTAAGTCCGCGAAGAAATCCGGCAACCGTCCGCTTTTCTCGCAGATGCTAAAAGATATCGAGAAAGGCAAATACGACGCCATTCTCGCCTGGCACCCAGACCGCCTTTCACGTAATTCACTTGAAGCCGGAATGGTTGTCGATATGGTCGATAACGGAGTCATTAAAGACCTACGTTTCCCAACCTTTGAATTCCATAACGATTCTAGCGGTAAGCTAACACTAAACATGCTCTTTGCGCTTTCAAAGCAATACTCAGAGCATCTGTCCGAGAGCGTGCAACGTGGCGTCGATTCTAACCTTGAACAAGGCAAATCTGGCGGTATGCCGAAATGGGGCTATATTAGAGACGACGTATCCGGTTATTACAAACCAGACAAGAACTTCAAGATGATCCAGAAAGGTTGGCAAATGATCCTAAACGGCGCGTCACAAATGGAAGTCTACCGTTACTGGAAGATGAACAACGTGGAGCGCTCTACGAAATTATCACGCCGAAACAAACACGTCAGAAGCTACGGCGTCTGCGAAAGTACCGCGAACCGCATCTTCCACGATCCGTTCTACTACGGAATTCTTGAACAAGGCCGCAACTATGTAGATTTGCGCGTCGTAACGCCAAACTTCAAACCAATGGTAACCGAAGAAGAATTCGACCAGGTTCAGAAGATGTTTAGAAAAGACCGCGGCTCGATTCAGTCTTCCTGCTATGAAAACCAGAAAGCCACACACGGCAAATACTTCCTGCCGTTCCGCCACCTTATCAAATGCTCGGTATGCGGCCACTATATGATTCCGGCCAGGAACCGCGGACATTCCGGCACGTATTATCTCAACTATCGTTGCCATAACAAAGCCTGTACGCGTCCAAATAACAACGTGCGCATGCATGTCATCATGGACCAACTCTACGAGGAATTCGGCCGTATCAGCCAGAAATACGATTTTACAAGCTTTGTCGACGACATGAGCGAATATGCCGACAAGAAGATGCAAGAAGCAACCGTTGAGAAACATGAGCTACTCGGCCAGAAAACGCAGAAACAAAGGAAGATCGACGACCTTGCCGAAAAGTACGCGGAACTCGACAAAGAGTCGCCAAAAGCCGTCAAAGACAAGCTCAAAAAAGACATGGCGGATTTGCAAAATGATGTTGTAAATATCGACGAAAAAATCAAGCAAATTGAAGCCAAAATCAAGAATCCCGAAAAATTACGCATGACCATCGAAAAGTTTTCGAACTCGCTAAATTCGCTAATTAACAGGTTAGAAAAAGGAGATCTCGTCGAAAAGGACATTTTGGTCAGAAATATGGTTTCGAACCTCGAAATTGATGCACAAAAAGGGTGATTTACAGATATAAATCACCATTTAATTTCATCTTCGAACCTGAGTTTTCCACAGGTTCCCCTGTTGGTGAGCCGGGTGGGACTCGAACCCACGACACCAAGCTTAAGAGGCTCGTGCTCTAACCAGCTGAGCTACCGGCCCGCTCACTCTCTTTATTATATCACAAAACAGCACCTTTTACAACACCAAATTCCCGCAAAGCAATTCTATTCTTTTTTCTTCTTTTTCCCAAACAACTTCCCTAGATGTGTCACATACCCCGCTTTCTCAGCAATATCCATCGCATCGCCTATTACCGGTGTTTTACGCACTGCGTCAGTCACTTCTTGATTCACTGCCGCCCTCGTCGGTACTACATTATTTACCGCCTGATCCAAAGCGCTCTCCGCTACACCAAGCGCCGTACCACCAGCCACCATCTTCGCAATTCCACTCTTATCTACTTTCGGTGCTGTTGCTTTCGCCTGCGAATTAGTCGCCACCTCCGTAAACAAATCCAAATATTTTTGGTTTAATGAGCTCGCTGCAAATTGCGCCTCAAAATCTCCCACATCCTTACACTTCGCGCCCAATTTTTCAATCTCACCAAACAGCTTATCAATTTTCTTTTGCATCTCTACACTCACCTCATATGTCGCACCAATCGTATTTTTCCGCCCTTCAATACTTTGTTTTATATATTCATCCATAGCCTTATTATATCATTTTCTCATTCGTCCCAAGGTCTCCTTTATTTCTGGCTCTACTCGCAAAGAATCACAAATCTTCGAAATTGTTTTATTATAAGTCCACCTTGGCAAATGTGAAACAGATAAATAACTCGTAGTCTCATCCGGAAACTTAATAAAGCATTCTGCCAAAAGCCACGCTATCGCCATCCGCACATAATATTCTTTTCGCTCACCCAATCTTTCCACTACATCAAAAATTACCGCCAGATAATCAAAGTCCACATAATAACATTTTAAAAGCACCAATCCTACTCTTACCGCGAATCCCCTTTTATCCTCCAATAGTTTTTCTACTTTAAGTTCCAAAAACTCCGCTCGTCGTTTTCTCACCAATTTACCAAGCCCCGAGCAAAACGTGTCGCAAGCCGCCCAGTCGTCAATATAATTTATTTGTGAATCAAGATGAAAAATCATCTCTTCGTATGGCAACCTGCAAATCAAGAACCCTCTCGCAATCACTTCCTCAAACGTCACCGGCGACACTTCCAAAAACTCCTCAATCTTTTCCTCCGGCACCAAGCCGGCCAGCTCTCGTATTTTCGGAATTCTCACTCCTATAAATGGCCGTTCACTCGGAATTCCTCGCATCGAAAAATCTCGATATTCGTCATCTGCATAAAACGCTAAACGCTCGCGCATTTCATTATATTTTTCTATCAAGCCAGCATCATTCATCTATTTTTACTTTCAATTTCTTGTAGCTCAAAACGATACTTTTGTTTTGCTTCTGGATATTTTTCGTGGTCCACCTCACTTAAAAACATTTCTAAGGGCCTAGCATATAATTTACCATCACCATATAATGCGCGGTAAATCACCAGCTTTTCTCCCGTTTCCGAATGCTCCGCAATATCCTCCACCAAATACAAATCTCCTTTAAAATGCCGGTACACCCTATTTATCTTCAGTTCATTCATACCAAAATCTCCTTATCTATACCAATTATAATATAATAGATTTATGGATACCAAAGAATATTTAAACAAAACTATTAGCATCAAAATTGATCGCCCCATGGGCAGCCGTCACCCGAAACATGGCTTTTTCTACCCAGTTAATTACGGATTCGTGCCAAACACTACATCCGGGGATGGCGAAGAACTAGATGCTTACTTACTCGGTGTCTTTGAGCCAGTAGAGACTTATACCGGCAAATACATCGCCATCATTCACCGCACCAATGACAACGACGACAAACTTATTATTGTTCCAGAAGACAAATCGTACACGCCAGACCAAATCCGCGCTCTTACCGAATTTCAAGAACGTTTCTTTGAAACAAAAATTATCACACTATAATTATTTAATATATTCCAAGAGTTTCTTTTCTAAATCCTGCCAGTTATCTACACTCGTTATGCCAGCTTCACGTAAACTATCTCTCGTAATCTCCGACTCAAAACCAATCACCGGGATATCTAGTTCGTGTTTTACTTCCGTACAGTTTTTTGGCGAATCATCCACAAATATCTCCACTCCATTTTCCCGGCAAGCATCCACCTTATCCGCACTATCATAAATTACTTTATCGTATTCTATACCTGCATCCTTTAAAGCTTTTTCGTTTGCCGCGACTGTACCTGGAAAATTCTTCTCGCCCCGCGCCGTAATTAAAATAACCTTACAGCCATTCTTTCGCAAATTGCGTATTATTTCCGTTGCACCCGATTTAGCTTTTCCCTCTTTTACCGCCACTATCAAATACTTTTTCAAAAACTTCGCCACTGCCGGAATGCTTGCGTCGCCCCGCATCACATCAAGTTTTATAGATGCAAGTTCCTTATTTTTGGGCTCGTCTAAAATATCACGCATTACCCCACTCGTGTCAAATATTACATCGTCGATATCGAAGCCGATAATCATATTATTTTGCGTATTCCACTGCTCGAGTTTCACGGATCACATTTACTTTGATCACACCAGGGTAGCTCATCGTAGCCTCTATCTTATTTGCAATATCACGCGCCAATTTCAAAGCACTCAGGTCATCGATAGACTTTGGTTCTACTATCACACGAATTTCACGCCCTGCTGATATCGCATAAGCTTTCTCTATCCCCGGGAAAGAAGTAGCAATATTCTCTAGGTCACGCATCCGTTCTGCAAAATTCTCTGCTGAAATATTTCTCGCCCCTGGCCGCGCCGCCGATATCGCATCTACTATTTTCACAATCACCGCCTCTGGCGTAGTAGGCTCAATATCCTCGTGATGCGCTGCAATCGCATGCACTACTTCATCTGGCATACCATATTTCTTAGCAAGCTCTGCACCAATCTCCGCATGCTTTCCTTCAATCTTATGCGTCACCGCTTTACCCATATCATGTAGCAATGTTGCAGTTTTAGCAATCCGCTTGTCAGCTCCGATCTCTTCCGCAATCATCCCCGCCATGTGCGCCATTTCAATAGAATGCAAGAGCACATTTTGCCCATATGATGTCCTGAACTTTAGTTCACCCAGCAAATGCAAAATCTCGCGTGGAATCCCCACTACGCCTACTTCGCGCGCTGCATCTTCGCCAGCTCGCACTACTTCTTTTTCTATTTCACGCTCTGCTTTTGCCACCGCATCTTCAATAGAAGAAGGATTAATCCGGCCATCTTTCATCAAGCGCTCCAAAGCATATCTTGCTACCTGCCGGCGAATCGGATCAAAACTAGATAGCACCACCATCCCCGGCGTATCATCTACCATAATATCTACGCCAGTTGCTCGCTGCAAAGCCTGGATATTCCGCCCCTCTTTGCCAATAATCCGGCCTTTCATGTCATCATCCGGTAATTTAAGCGCTGTCACCGTACGATCCGCCGTCACTTCAGAACTCATCCGCTCCATCGCGGTAAGAAGTGCCGCCTGCGCTGTTTCGTCTATTTCATGCTTAATCTCTTTTTGTTCTTTTATTACTAATCCTGCCAAATCTTGCTTAATATCGTTCTCAGTCATTTTCATCAATTTTTCACGTGCTTCAGTTTTAGATAGGCCAGCGATTTTTTCCAATTTCTCATGCTGCTTCACACGGATCTCGCGCACTTCATTCTTTAATTCTTCTAGTTCGCGTTCCTCTTTTGCTAGCTTCTCGGTCTTTTTCTCTAACTGATCTAGCTTTGCATCCAAAGTAGTTTCGCGCTCCGTCAAACGCTTTTCCGTAGCACGCCACTCTTTGCGACGCTCGTTTTCTTCTGTTTGGTTTTTCTCCGTCAGGCGCGATGCTTCTTTTTTGGCGTTTAACACTATTTCGCTAGCTTCATGCTTAGCCTTGCGCACTAAATCATCAGCTTTGTTTTTACCCCCATTTTCGTTGCGCTTATTATATGCAAAAATCCCGCCTGCCCCAGCGGCAACACCCACTACGGCGGCAATAATTGGAATCACTATTTCCATATTCCCTTTCTAATTGTTTTTGCTGATATTTTTCTCTATACCAGCGGGTTAACAAATAACATCAATTAATAAGTTTCCACTATCTATTATATCATGAAAATAATCAAACTTATAAAATGGAATTTGCAATCCGCATTTCTACAAACCCAGTAGAAGTATTGCGCACCACCAAATCTACTCCATTAGACGCTCGCTCTATTCTATGCGTTACCCACCCCGCCGAATTTCTTACTACTAATGAATTTGAAACTAAACTTCCTTCTATATGAGAACTGGAACCATCTGCCATTTTGCAGATCACACCATTGCTCACAAGCATTTCCTCAAGCCGCACCAAATTTCTCCCTTTTATTTATTAAACATTTTTCCCAGTTTATTAAATTAAAACCAAAAAATCAAGCTCTAGCATAAATAATTTTCATAAATATGCTATAATGAAATCGTTACATCTTAATTATTGTAAAATCGAAACGATTTTTATTTGTATTTTACGTTTCACACGATAATAGTGGCATCGTAAAGATCCCAGTCGTGTGAACGTTTCGAAACATGATTAAGATGTAACAACTTTGCGGTGCCATTTTTGTATACGCCTTTTCATATATTACAAAGATGGCGCCGCAACCGAATAATTCTAAGCGAGGTAACATAATGCGGCGTAATAAAAACATAACATTGAATTTAAAGAACATAACACCCCATTTTACAGGGAAGGCAAAAATCATAACATTGGTTTTAGTGATCATAATATTAAGTTTTGCAAACATAATAAATACTTCTGCATTAAGCTATTCTAGTAGTGTTAACGTTGGTTTTACTTTTAATCCTACGCTTTCTGTTAATATTTCTCCTAGTGATTTAATGATACAGAATCTTACTCCAGGTACTACTGCAGATAGTAATAATATTACAGTAAGCGTGGCTACCAATGCTGCATATGGTTATACATTGTCTGCCATAATGAATGGAAATAATAACGATTTAACTCATAATAATGGAACTAATGCATTTAGCAGTATAGCTACAGATAGTAGTTTACCTAATCTAGTTACGGATAATACTTGGGGATATAGCTATAAACTTTTCAATGATACCAATTGGAATAATTATTCTGGATTATCTACTGAAACTAGCAAACCATTGGTTGATTCAAGTGGCCAAACTGCTACACCAATAGATTTTAAAATAGCAGCTAAAGCTAGCAGTACTCAACCAAGTGGAACCTATGCTGGTACCATTAACTTTGCTGCGGTATCTAACGCAGCACCAATGAGCTTATTAGATTCTTTTATAGCTTCAGGAGCAGAACAATTAAATGGTTATTATAAAATGCAGGATATGACACATGATATATGTAATAACGTAGATGTAGAAGAATCAGAACTCCAATTAATAGATATAAGAGATAATAAGATATGTTGGGTAGCAAAACTTAAAGATGGTAATTGTTGGATGACGCAGAATCTAGATTTAGATTTATCACACGAAGTAGCCTTAACTTCAGAAACATCCGATATAGACCCAGAATCGTATGGCAAAACTATATATACAGCGGAAACTGGTTATGCAAAAGATGAAACAACCGGGGTAGTCTCTTGGCTACCTAGTGCTATAGACGAAAATGGCATACAGAGAGCAGATACAATAGATATGGTTTGGAATGACGGCAATGCTACTGCGCCGGGCTGGACAGACAATTACAATAATCCATACTCTGCTAATCCAGGAAATAGATATAGGTATACAAATAGTTCTACTTATAACGAAACTATGTATACGTTATTGCAAGACTGCGCCAATACCAATAACAATGATATCTCAGGTTGCCAACATGCTCATTTTGGTAACTACTATAATTGGCCTGCCGCAGTAGCAAGCAATAATACAAATGGTGCTTCTGGCAGCCAAACAAATTCCGTTTGTCCAAAAAACTGGAGTTTATCTAACCCAGATGAATATCGAAATATGCTACAGACACAAAAAGTATACAGCGGTTCTGGGACTAGCTATGCGTCAGGTGGTTTTAATAAAATACGTACCTCCCCACTTTATTTCGCAAGATTTGGGAATATCACTAATGAAAAAAGCAATTTCCTGGGAGTCTATGGTATGTATCAAACTGATAGATATAATGGTGGCAATAACAGTTGGCGCTTTATATTTAATAGCAGTGACATTTGGCCAGATAATAGCCATTATAAAAGCGTCGGCTATTCCGTCCGCTGCCTTGCCGAATAATATTTGGCGGGTGGTCGCACGTGTTTTTCTAGCACTCTTGCATTTTGAGTGCTAAAGTACTATAATAACTCATATGGCAAAACGCGATTACTATGAAATTCTTGGCGTCTCTAAAAACGCCTCTGATGATGAAATTAAGAAAGCTTACCGCAAGCTAGCTATCAAATACCATCCAGATAAAAATCCCGGTGATAAAGAAGCTGAAGCTAAGTTTAAAGAAGTTTCCGAAGCCCACGAAGTCTTAAGCGACAAGCAAAAGCGCGCCCGCTATGACCAATTCGGCCACGCTGGCGTAGGTGGCGCAGCTGGCAACCCGTTCGGTAGTAGCGCCGGCAATCCGTTTAGCGGTGGCAATTTCAATTTCAACGGCCAATCCTTTAATTTCGACTTTGGCGGTGGCGGTTTTGACGATATCCTAGGCAGCATCTTCGGCTTTGGTGGTGGCGCCCGGCGTCCTCGCCGCGGTGCAGATTATCAAACTTCCGTCACTATCACCTTCGAAGATGCTATTTTTGGCACCACCAAAACTATTTCGCATAATGGTAGTGATATTAAAGTTAAAATCCCTGCCGGCATAGACGACGGTATGTCTATTCGCCTACGCGGCAAAGGCGGCGACGCCCCTGAAGGTGGCGAAAAAGGCGATCTATATATTCGCGTCCGCGTCAAACCCCACAAGCATCTTACCCGCGAAGGCACTATCATTTTATCCGAAGAACATATTAGCATGGTAGATGCCGCCCTTGGCACCGAAATAGATGTAGAGACCGTAGACGGCAAAATCACCATGAAAGTCCCTGCCGGTACCCAATCTGGTACTCCGTTTAAACTTTCCGGTCACGGTGTGCCTTTCCGCTCCAACGGCGATCGTGGTCCACATATCGTCACGGTAATCGTAGAAACTCCAAAGAATCTCAGCAAAAAGCAAAAAGAACTTCTAGAAGAATTCCGCGGCGCCAAAAAACGTGGCTTCTGGGGCTAAATAATACTATTACATAGTTCACCAGTATTGAGGAACATAAAGGCAAAATCTACGATTTTGCCGCCGAAGGGACGGAGCTTTTGTGTATAATCTTTAGATTACACAAAAGCGGAGCTTCCGAAATACAGTGAATTATGTAATAAAAATAAGTTATTGTCCCCTATTAGCATTCGGGTTAGTAGTAATCAGCCCTTCTTCTGTTTCTGAGGCAATAATTTGAATATGCACGTGATTTTGCCCGGCAAAGAACAACCCTTGCCCTACCGGGAAATTAGAAAGCCGACGCCGCTCTTCTTCCGTCAACTTAAACACGTCAGATAATACATCTACGGCCGATGCAGATTGCTTCAAAAGTAATTGCATCGAAGAGTTCGCTACGATCGCTCGGCCCATCTTGGAACCCATAAAATCTTCCACATCCTGCGTAATCGTCGTGAGACCCAAATAATATTTACGTGCCCTCTTCGCGAGCGAGAACAAGAAGTTCGCCGAATCTTCATATTTCATTAACTGCCACGCCTCATCCACTATTAGTAGGCGTTTTTTCTGCTGCGCGCGTACAATATTCCAAATATGTGACAAAACAATATACATTGCCACCGGCCTTAGCTCGTCTTCAAGATCCCGAATATTAAACACCACCATCTGGTTATTAATATCCACATTACTCTGCTGCGAGAAAATCCCTGCAAAAGTACCCGTAGTGTATTTACGAAGTCTCTGTGCTAGCTGCGGCCCGCTCCCCTCCATATGAAGTAAAGTATCATACAAATTCATAATCGTGGGTGGCGTAGATTGATGCGTTAATGGGTCAGAAGTAATCCCCGCCCTAGCATATGTATCAATCAATGCTTGATCTAGATCCGCCTCTTCATTAGCTGTAAGCGCTGGCACCACCTGTCCGCTAGCGGACATCTGATTACCACCTAGCATCAGTCTAAATAAGCCGTGTAGCGTCACCAAATTTGCTCTGAGGGCATCGTTCGCGTCTTCTGCATCAATCACTTTTGGCAGATCAAACGGATTAATCCGCACATCCGAGTTCAAAGACAGCCTAATATACGAGCCACCCACTGCATCGCATAGCTTTTGATACTCATTTTCCGGGTCGATAATCAAAATTTCGCTCCCCACCATCATTGAACGTAACGCCTCTAATTTCACCGTAAACGATTTACCAGCACCAGACTTTGCAAACACCACCATATTGGCATTTTCTAGGCTGAACCGATCAAAAATCACTAAGCCATTATTATGCATATTGATACCATACAAGATCCCCTTATCTTGCGTCAGGTCTGCCGAAGTAAACGGGAAAGACGTAGAAATCGCACCAGTGTTCATATTGCGCCGAATCTGCAATTGATCCGTACACTGTGGCATAATAGAATTCATTCCTTGCTCTTGTTGCGAATTAGCTACCTTCGAGAAAATCATCTGTTGTCCAAAAATCGTCTCAATTTTCTGTTGCACAAACTTCATTTCATCTAGAGAATCCGCCCACAAAGTAATGTACAAGCCAAACCGGAAAAACTTTTCCGCCCCCACCTGCAATTGATCACGTAGTTCCTCTGCATCGGAAATCGCTGCCTCTAGCTCCGGATCACGTACCCGGCCCTTCTCGGCATTAATATTCATCGAGGCCTCTAGCTGCGTCACCTTGGTCTTCAGGTTTTTCATCACTACTGCCGTCTCTACCGGATAAATATACATTGAGACATCTATCACTTCATCAATATTGATAATCGGCGAAATCCACCCCGTATAAAGAGAGCGCGGATAACCATACACATACAAAGTCCGCCCATATTTATTTCCTAACCTAAAATAGTCCGAATGTATCTCAATCGCCGAAGGTGAAATCAGATCCCGCAACGTATTAGTGCCCTGCTCAAACGCTTGCTGAATTTGCGCTGCCTCCATCGCCTCATTTTGCGCCGCTATCTCTGCTGCTGTCAGCTTTTTCTTTTTAGCCATTGTTTTCTCCCTTCCTCACATACATCGTAGCGAGCTTCGAGAAATCCACCAAAGGCTCTCTCACTGCCGTATCCGGATTATTAAAATTGTAATAAAGCTCCGCCAACTCCCGAGTATTCAACCTCACCGAATTAATACCAATCTGGAACAACCCAGAAATAATCGTGTCTACTCTGTTCGTTAGTTCAGACAAAGCCTTGTCATAAGTTGCACGATCTATTCGTGTTACTTCAGGCGCCTTAGATTTAGAAAACGATTTGAAGAAATTTTTAGTCTGTTGTAATGCTTTTTCCGTATCCGCTGAAGAATAATATGGAATTACAATGAAAAATGACTTATCCATAATATTCGCCTCTTGCGACAAGATATCTATGAAATTAATATAATCATCCATCAGCACACCAAGTAACATATTATCATTATTACGGCGAATTTCAGAGAGTCTCTCGATATACGGACCAATATCCACCCTTTGCGAACGCACCAATATCTGCGTAGTAAATTTTAGCGAATTCAAGAAATTTTGATAAGAATACTCGATACCTTCTCGTTCTACATCGCTCATCAGGTCAAAGTTAATGGATTTACAAGCTACTACTGCCCGGAAAGAGCCGTCTTTCATAATCACCACATTATCACGAAGCTCCGAAATCAAAAGTGTAGATTGCGTAGACGTTGGTACATCTTTATTTGGCGAAACCGGCCTCGCTTGGTTCGCCGCCATTGCCGCCGCACCTAAATTCGCCGCGCCCGCATTCTGCTGCTCCGGCATCACCATTTGCGGCATTGCTTGCCCCTGCTGCACCGGCTGTCCCATCGGCTGATTTGGCATTATCATCTGCGGCGCATTCTGGTTATTAGTATAATCTTGTGGGTTCATAATTTAGTGTAGCGATATAAAAACTTCGCCCTCGTCCTTTCTATTTATACGGTTAGCCTCTTTTGCAATCGTTTCTATGGAAAAAGCATCATTGTTTGCTAATTCAATTATACTAGGTTTCGGTGGAATTGTGGGCGCTTTTTCAGCCGTTACCTGATTTACCCTATTAGACTTTTCCACAGGTTTTTCCACAACTGGAGAATTTGGCAAAATCACTGTTGGCGAGTTAAAAATCTCTTCTCTAGATACTGGCATATTTTGCATTTGTTGCTGCGGCGAACCCACCGGTACCGTTGGTTTCATCTCCGCAAAACGTTTTTCTAGCTGAGCATTAGACATTGCAATATTCTCCGTCTCGCTAATTGCCTGCTGCATCTCTCTTACCACCTCAGCATGTCGCTCTGTTTCGTCTTTTTGTATTACATTACTCAAATTATTAAAATGATTACCTTCGAACATATCCGCTGTTGCATTAGCCTCAGCAATCAGATCTTCTCGCATCGGGTTGCTACCGGCACCTTTGATTGCATAGCCACCCGTATCAACAATATCCGCTAAGAAAGATAAGCGATGTGTAGCTTCCTCCCCAGTAATATCCCGCGTACGGCTTTCCTCTACTTTTTTAGGTGCCGTAATCTGAATAGTAGATTCTCTCTGACCAGGAGTCCACAATCTAGTATGTGGCTTCAGATAATACGACACGATTGCCGCAAGATATGTTTCCATCGGCTGATCTTTTTTCAGCGGCAAAGCCAAAGCCACAAAAAGTAAAACCGGTGGCAACGGAATAATTGCGAGTAGTGGAAACAGTTGAAAAAGTCCCACTGCTAGCGCAATCAACCCACCAGCAATCAAAAGATATACAAATTGCCGAAAACTAAACGGGCCTAAGAGTTTATCGTCGGCCTCAACGTCTTGAGGGACTTTATACTGCGCCATATATTATATATTATAACAGAAAACATTATATAAGCATAAAGAAAACCGCCTATACACTCACCCAGGCAACCTTCCCACGAAGCCCACCTTAAGCATCCGGATAATTATCTTCGTCTTCTAGTAAATCTCTCAAGAATTTATATAACTCTATATTGTCCGCATTTGGATCATCCTGACCATAATATTGTTCATATTTCTTTACAATTAGCGAGTCTTCCCCAAACCATTTTCCGAGTTGCTCCTTGGTATCCTCAAAGAAAAGCGCTGGCTCTTCATCCATAATCCTGTCTTTCAAATCTCGCATTTTATTTAGGAAATCTTCCCTATCAGACGCATCATACACTCTAGCTGGTCTTGCCTCTTCAGAATCACCTTCACCACGCCCCTCAGTAGCTTTCTTTGCCTTTAACTGCTCGTCATAAAAATTCATTTCTTTACGTAATGCTTCTTCATCATCCAAGTTTACCCATCTACGCAGCCAGTCTTTAGCGTTAATTGCCGTACCACTCGTCCTAGTTCTGTAAATCTGACGTAATTTACCAGTTTCACCCAAGATCTTCCTCACTTGTCTACCGGCAAGTTCCATCTTCAACTGTTTCAAATCTTTACTTCTCAACTTCTGAGCTTCTTCCGGTGTCTTATCTGCATATCTATTTTGTATCTCAGCGCGAGCCATCTCATATTTTTGCTTTCTCTCGCTAGAACTTTCGTCCGCCGAACTACCCTCCAGATACGAATTCACCAAATGTTCCATAGTTGCGTCACGATAGTCCGTCCGCATACCCAAAATCTGCCCAGTAGTCTGGTCTTTAAAGTAATCATTAGTTTTCTTGCGATAATATTTTTCAACTTCGTCTCTATGTTCACCGAAACCATTATCTTTATCATCCCACACTGGCACTAAATCATATTCAGGATCGCCATTCTCATCCACCACCATCTTACCGTTCTCTTTCTTCTGCTTCAATTCATAACCCGTCCAAAACTTCACCCCACTATTTATCTGTTCGCTACCAGATAACCATTTCAAGCTAGCCGACAAAAACGCTGGTTCAAAAGCAGTCTGAATTTCTTCGCGCTTTCTTAACCATCCAGATACATCCCATTCTCTCTCTGGATGATCCTTGTCAAACCCATAAGCCTTCTTCAAGCTATCATCCAAGTTAGACAAGGCAGTACGTTCAATATTATCAAGTGAGGTACCCTCCATCAACTGGCGCATACCTTTTTTGGCATACATACGACCAGTCGGGTTCCCTTCCGTTACCGCCTCGCCGTCATGATAACCTTTTACATACTCATCATATGTTACACCCATTACTTTACGATCGTTGCTATTATAAGCCCTTGCCGTTTCCAAATTAATATACTTGCCAAACCGCCTCAAAAATGGGTCGTTATCTTTCACTTCAAACATTAAGAAACTAGCCAAGGACTGTGAAGCATGCGTTCCGAGATTAATCCCACCACCAATATTTACATCCAACAAATTATCTAGCTGCGTCTTAAGCAAATCGGTATCGCCACGTTGATTCAGAATCCTAAGTCCAGGCACAATTAAATCTATATTGCTTGCCGCCTCTTTCATCTTTGTCAATTCGCCTAGCCTAAACTCCACGTCTTTAGTTGGCGCTGTCAATTCAAAATATTTCTGCATCTTAGATTCCATCAATTTCTTCTGTGTATCATATCCCTGAGCCGCCGTTGCCGCCGCATATTGAACGTCGCTTACACTACCTTCCATAATACGGCTTACTGCAGAATAACGCGCTCGCGCCTCAGCATTAGCTTGTGCATCCGTAAAATGAAACTTATAATTATCTTTCTTAATTCTTTCGCCAGTAGCCTGATCAATCTTATAACCCTGGATATCATCCATATGTGCATTAATCGCCGCTTCCATCCTTTGATGAAACCCAACGGCATTGTCATATTCAATCCTTTCACCACGAGCCTGCTCTGCTTTCAATCTATCGGAAGCGTTCACATTAGCCATATCCAATCTGTCCAAGCGCGCCCTTCTACTTGTCCCTTCTTCCGCCATGTAGCCAAAGCCTTTATTGAAATTGTTCTTATCCCTTAGGCTTACCTGTTGATATTCCATGATTTTAGCTTGCCGCGCGTAAGCCTCTTCGCCTTTTCTAGACAAAGGCCCACCATAAATATCCCCATTCTTGTAATTCTTTCTGGCCTTGTATGCCAAACCCCTCTCTTTTACCTCAGCAGCTCGCTCATCAGTTTCAGCATCTCGTGCAATTTTCCGGTTAGACACAAATTGCATCAACCTCAATGACGGCGTAACTGCTCGCCCCGATGACAAGTATTTTTGCTTCGTATTTAATCTATGTGAATCTGCCCACGCCCGGTTTGTAGCCAAAGGCTTCGCCGCCAATGCGTGCATTTTGGCATTGATTGTCCCCAAAAACGTTCCAGACATTTGCATTAATTTCCAAGAAAAGAAAAGTGGGAAAATTTGCACTGCCAAACCCAGAATATACCAAAATCCATCTTTCGCACTCGCCATCAATGCAAAACCAGCCAAGCTAGACGCTCCAAACAGCAAGGAGAACATCGGATAAAATACCAACATTTTCATAAACAAATCTCGCCATTTTGTAAACCATTTCTCTGTATTTGGCAACATATATGCCACAATTGCCAGTGGCGCAATCATGATTAATAGTACCACTACCGCTTGCCGAAGAGCAATTGTAATCAAACCAGTCACCACCGACACTAAGGCCCCTAACAGCACTGGGATCAACATCCAAATTATGCCCGTTTCAAGCGCAATCATCCCTGCCCCTACAGCCAAAAACGTTCCACCAGCCAAAGCCGTATATACATCTGCATAAGAAAATCCACCGCTCATATTATTAGCTGCCATCACCGAAGTTTCTACGGCTTTAAACACCCCACGCAGACCATTACCTATTACATTCGAAACATCCACCGCCAAAGAACAAATCAGAAAACTCAAGTTCACTAAAATGGCCACTACAATTAACTTTGGCAAAGCTTTCTTAATACCATAATTAGTGATTCCCCACCCAGTCAATTGAGAATAAATCACCACCATCAAAAATATCACAAATACAATATTTGCCAAAGTGAGACAATATTTCCAAATTTGATAAATTGGTGAGCTATCTTCCATCGTCACTGGCTTTATCACCAAAATCCCTTCAATCCGTTCATAAAGCCAATCCACCGCACTAGCTGTTTTTTCCGTTACAGAACACCCAAGCCACCCCATATCCCCCAGATCATTCTTACATTTATTAACGTTATTATCTGGTGATTTTTCCTCATCCTCTTTGTTTTCAGTCTCGCCAGCATCCTCCGCATTATCATTATTTTCTGGAGAAGTATTGCCATTTTCCGTCGTTTCGCTAGTTTCTGGATCCGCATAAACCGTATCCGACGTCAGTACCGTTCCAAATACCCCCACCATCATACTCATCATAACCAAAAAAACACCAAAAACGGTCTTAAAAACATCTTTTTTTGATCTTTTTTTCATTATCATAGACAAACCCGCCTCCCTTTCAAGGCGTAAACTTATTATAGCACGCATAAGCTTTTTTGTCAATATATATTACAGATATTTCACATAAGTGTCAATTATATTTTATAATTCTTATGCTATTTACATTTGGGCTTTTTCAATTTTTATGGTAATATAAAATCAATTAACTGGATTCATTGATGAAACATTTAACAAAAAAAATATTGCTACTTTGTGGGATTATTTTAGCCACTTCTTTCGTTTATAACTTCATGACGCCATCTCCGGTATCAGCTGACTGTAGATATTTTCTAGGCATGACCTCTTGGGACTGCAATATAGTTGAGCAAGTTACTAGCGATGATCAGTTAAAAAACAATATCTGGACCATCGCCGCTAACATAGCCACTGATATTACTGTTATAGCCGCCTACCTCATTATTGGCTATGTCATTTATGGCGGCTATCTCTATACTTTCTCAGGCGGAGACCCAGGCAAAGTTGCTACCGGCAAAAAAGCCATTACTCAAGCTTTCATCGGCCTAGCGATTGTCATGTCCGCCAATGTCATACTCAATTCCATTCGCATTGCTTTAGGTGCAAATTTCACCAAAAACTGCACAATAGCTGGTGAGTGCTATGGCCTAGATACAGACACGAACGCTGCAGGTGCCATGATTCTTGGGACAATAAGGTGGGTAGTCGGAATAGCAGGAGTAGTGTCCGCCATTTTTGTAGTTTACGGCGGAATCTCTTATACAACTTCCGCAGGTGATCCGGGTAAACTTAAAAAAGCCAAAGATATGATCACCTATGCCCTCATTGGTCTTGCTATTGTTGCACTAGCTGAAATCATCACGGCTTTTGTTTCCAATATAATCCGCGAAGCCAACCAAGTATCTTTAATAACTACCACAAAGGAGTATTATGAAAATCAAAAAAATAGCTAAAATCATATTCTTTATAGCAATTGCTGCCATAGGAATCACAACATTGATACCAGTACATACTTTTGCCGATGACATCTGCGGCAATAACAACATTTCACCAGAGATCCAGGCTGCATCTGGCTGTCCTAACACCAGTGTAAAAATCAATGATCTACCCACCGTCATCCAAAACATTCTCAATGCCATCATAGGGATAGCCGGTGTCGTCTCAGTCGTTTTCATTGTTGTCGGAGGAATCCAATACATAACATCAACCGGTGATCCAGGAAAAACCAAAAAAGCCAAAGACACCATCCTATATGCCCTAATTGGACTTATCGTCTGTGCTCTATCTTTCGCCATCGTTAACTTCGTTATTAGCCAAATAATATATAATGGTTCTTCCTACACCACCCAATCCGCATGTGAAGATGCGGGCCACACTTGGGTTTCAGGCAGTTGCCAATAATCTCCCTATTGCACTTTTTGAAAAATAGTTGTAAAATACAATCAAGTAATTAAAGGATAAATAATGAAAAATATTCTCACTCAATTCGCTCTAGACACCAAAGTCGATGAGTTAAAATATGATACAGGCGACACCTTCTCCTCTTCTTTCCAGGGTATCTTAAATGCCGTTATTGGCGTATTAGCACTTGTAGCTGTAGTAGTTATGATTGTCGGCGGTGTTAGCTACATGACTTCTTCTGGCGACGCAGGCAAGGTTAAAAAAGCCAAAGATACCATTCTTTATGGTTTAATCGGTCTAGTAGTTTGCGTATTAGCATTTGCAATCGTTAACTTCGTTATTAGCCAAATCATTGGTTCAAATTAATAACAGCTGTTTAAAAATACTCCCTTCCGGGAGTATTTTTGTTATTTAAGCCCCCATTTAAAAAAACACCCCCCATCGGGTGTTTTTTAAAGCTTTTAATAAGTACTGTTCTGCTTATTGAATTGCAATTTTCTTTGGCGCCTCAGTCTTTTCCTTTTCAAAAGTAATTGTCAATACACCATCTTTAAGCTCTGCTTTTACGCTATTTTCATCTTCGCGTACCTGCACAGGAAGAGCAATTGTTCGCGAAAATTCGCCCCAATAACATTCTTGAATATGCCATCTGGTAGTCTGTTCATCTTCACCACCAGAAAGCACACCAGAAATCGTCAAAATATTATCGGAAATACTGACATCAAGATCAGATTTCGAAATTCCAGCCGTGCGGGCTTTAACTACTAATTTATCGGCGGTTTCGTAGACATCTACAGCAAGCTGTCCTGGAAAGTCGTCGGTATTTTCCCACTCATCTTCGACCGGTTCGCTTGGAGCTTGGACCTCTTCTTCCGCTACAACTGTTTCTTCCGTTTCCACCGGAGCAACAAGTTCCTCATCCCCGCCCAAGAATGCAGCAGCGAGATCATCTTCCATCAGCAAATCGTCACTGTTTGTACGAGCCATATTTCCTCCACTTATATTGTTATGCTTTATTATAGCTTACTTCTATAGTAAAATCAAGAGAAATATGCCAAATATTGTAAAAAATACAACACTCCCTAGCCTACTAGACATCCTCGCACCTCACTCTTGTAGAGGTTGTGGCCATATCGGTAGCGTCTTGTGTAACCGTTGTAAAAATAACATCATTTTAGAAAATTCCGACATCAAAATTAAAACTCCCAAATCTTTTCCGCCAATCTTTGTCGCCGGTCAACGAATTAGTCTTCTAGATAATCTAATTCAAGATTTAAAATATCATTCCGTCCGCGCCGTCGCTAAAACTTTAGCAATTCTTCTCCATCAAACCCTCCCACACTTTGAGCCATCAACAACAATCGTTCCGCTCCCCACTATTAGCAAACATATTCGTAGCCGCGGCCTAGATCATACCCTATTAATCTCCAAACATTTCGCCAAAATACGTCACTTCAAAGTAGAAAAACTCTTAATTCGTAACCAAAACACCGTGCAAGTTGGCGCAGACCGCCAGACACGCATCAAACAAGCAACCAAAGCCTACTCAATCAATCCTTCCATCAAAGTCAATCCAAATACCACCTATATACTTTTTGATGACGTTTGGACTACCGGCGCCAGTATGAAAGCTGCCGTCAAAAAACTCCGGCAAGCCGGAGCCAAGAAAATCATTGTAGCAATCCTAGCCGTGAGTAACATCAACCAGTAAAGCTGTTTCCTTTTTATCAGTGGAACTCGGCAAGGCCGAAATCACAAAGTTCACAATCGCAAACGCCAAAAACGCTATCACTAAACCAATGATCGCATAGAGCACCGTATTTTTGGCATCCGTTACTTTCTTCGCATCGCCCCCCGATGTTACATAGCGAATACCGCCGATAATTAACATAATCACCGCAATAATACCTACGATATAAAGAATTGTATTTGTCACTTGTTTGAATACGCCATTATCGCCAAACAAATCTCTCGGGCACTCATCACATCGTGCTGCTTCTGCACCCTCTCGCAAAGTTAGTGCTGATACACTGTTAGAGGCCACAGCTACCACAGCTACCACCATTATCAACATTGGTAATACAATTTTTAAAATCTTTTTCATACTGCAATTATACCACATATTCCAAGATATTCAATTTTCAAATATCAAAAAATGTTTCAGAATTCATCTCCAAAACATTTTCTAAGAACATCTTCTTTGCTAAACTTTCTTATACAGAAGTTTATGATACTGGCGGAGGGTGAGGGATTTGAACCCTCGCTCCAGGTTGCCCCAGACTAACTCGTTAGCAATGAGTCCCCTTCGACCACTTGGGTAACCCTCCAGCTCCTTTCATTTTACCACATTTCTCAATTTTTTCCCACATCCATTTTTTTATGTTAAAATAAAGTTATTATGGCAAAAGCTATTCAAACTGTCTCTTGGCAAGCAGAAGAATACATAGAACGTGATCGTAATATATGGTGGTATGTAGGCCTTTTCGCCATAGGCATTGGCTTATGCGTACTGTCATTTTTCCTACGCTGGTGGTCATTTATCGCGTTAATCGTAGTTTGTATAATCGCGATTTTAGTAAGCTCTGCTCGCCCGCCACGTAAAATCAACTATACTTTAGATAAAGACGGTCTCACCGAAGGCGGTAAGCTCCATAAATATGATGAATTCCGTGCCTTCGGCATCCTCAAAGAAGGTTCGCATTTTTCGGCCGTGTTAATTCCTAAAAAACGTTTTGCCTTGCAGGTTAAAGTTTATTTCCCTGGCGGCAGCGGTGAAGCCATCGTCGATGCACTAGGTGCACGTCTCCCCATGGAAGAAGTAAAACTTGATTTCCTGGATAAGATCGTCAATTTCTTGCGTATTTAATAAATCTATGCTAATATAAACATAAGTTTAATATAAAAAGGTGGGCAAATGGACCAAAATCAAACCGTAGACAACGATCTACAAAAAGCTATTGACGACATCACTAATACTACTAATACTGACCCTGTTTTTTCCGATCCTGTCGCCGCGCCATCTTCAGTACCAGAAGGTGACACCGGTGAATTGGGCGAGCCAGTTGGGCCTTTTCCGGAACCAAAAGTAGAAATGGTCGCTCCAGCTCCAGAGCCTATTGCTCCATTTGAACCTATCGATATTCCAGAACTAAATGTTCCAGCTCCAGAACCGGCAACTATGCCGCCCATGCCACAATCAGCCCCAGAACCGGTCGCCCCAGCACCAGTCATTCCGGAGCCAACCCCGGTCGTTCCAGAACCAACTCCAGCCCCCGTTCAGTCAATGTTCAATTCTTCCAATTTAAACACTCGTCAAGTTAAAGAAGCCGCCCTGCGCGATTTAATTCCACTATTAGATCGCCTCAATATGACACCTTCACAAAAGTTTAATATCTGCCGCAATATCTTTGAGGATTTGCGCGACTACACAGTACTAGAGCAAGCCTACCGTGCCGCTACGGAAATCGCTAACGAAACCGAACGCGCCGAAGCCCTTCTCTACTTAGTAGAGTCCATTGATAAAATGTAAATTTTTCGCCTCCGCAAAACAATCCCGTTGGGGTTGTTTTGTTTTGGCACAAAAATTGAGTTAGAATTTACTTCCAACTCAATTTTTTAGCTAGCCTCTTTTATTAGACTTCTCTTCCTCGAATAAAAAGCCTAATACCCCATTCCGCCCATATCAGGAGTAGCTGGCTTCTCCTCCGGGATTTCACATATCAATGCACCCATCGTGATTGCAGTTGCCGCTATTGAAGTTGCATTTTTCACCGCTTCCTTCGTCACCTTCGCAGGATCAATTACGCCAGTCTTCTTAAGGTCCACCAAACCTTTCTCTGGCGCCATCACATTTATACCAAATCCTACCTTACCAGATTTCTCCACTTCGGCTAGCAACGCTTGCGCATTAAGCCCAGCATTTTCCATAATGTGAATAAACGGTGCCCTTAGAGCATTTTTCACAATCTTCGTACCGCTATCTTCTTCTTTTAATTTACCAGCCAAGTTCACTAGTGTCACACCACCACCAGCCACAATACCTTCAGCCAGCGCCGCCTTGGTAGCTGCTACCGCATCGTCCACCCGAAATTTCTTCTCATCAATTTCCGTTTCAGTAGCGCCCCCTACCTTAATTACCGCCACTTTGCCAGATAATGCTGCTGCGCGCTTTTCAAATTCTTCTCGTTCATAATCAGATTTTGCCATTTCAGCCTGTGCATGGATCAATTCAATCCTCGCTGCTACAGCTTTAGCATCACCGGCCCCCTTAATAATTGTCGTCTCGTCTTTTGTAGCGATCACTTTAGCCGCAGAACCTAATACTTCTAGACCCACCTCTTCTAGTTTCAATCCCTTATCCGCTGAAACTACCGTCGCATCCGTCAAAATCGCAATATCCTCCATAATTTCTTTGCGGCGATCCCCAAATGACGGAGCTTTTAACACCAATGAATTGAATACGCCTTTAAGTTTATTTAGTACTAATAGCGACAAAGCCTCACCCTCCACTTCTTCAGCAATAATCACTAAATCCTTCTTGCCGGTCTGCGCTACTTTTTCCAACATAGGCAAAATGTCACTTGCCGCCGAAAGTTTTTTATCGGTAATTAGCACTAGTGGCTTCTCAAAAATCGCCTCTTGCCGGTTTACATCAGTCACAAAGAAAGGTGAGGAATAGCCCTTATCATAAGAAAATCCTTCTACAATTTCTTCTTCCATTTCCAAACCTTGTCCAGCTTCCACCGTCACTACACCGTCTTTACCAATCTTCGAAATTACTTCAGCAATTAGTTCACCAATTTTCTCATCCCCCGCTGAAATCGTCGCTACTTCTGCCACTTTTTTATCATCACCCTCAATCTTTTCAGCCATTTTATCAATTTCGGCAATAATTTCAGCGCCAGCTTTCTCAATTCCTCGCCTGAGCTCCATTGGGTTCACGCCAGCCGCGATTAGTTTATTTGCTTCGTTTAAAATATTGTATGTTAGCACCGTCACCGTAGTAGTACCATCACCAGCAACTTTGTTTAATTTCTGTGCTGCCGTTTTAATTAGTTTTGCACCTACCGCTTCACCTAGAGCTTCATCCTTATTAGGAAGCTCCACCGCCTCTGCCACCGTTACCCCGTCATGTGTAATCACTGGCGCGCCATATTCTTTCTCGATTATCACGTTCTTGCCTTTTGGCCCAAATGTCACTTTTACAGCATCATACAATTGTTTTGCACCAGACAACACTTTCTCGCGCGCTTCTGCTTCATAATATATTTTCTTTGCCATATTTTCTCCTTCTAAAAGTTTTCCACAAGTTTTTCCACTAACTTATCCCTATAGAGTCGCCAAAACGTCTTCCTCTTTTAGGATAATGTAGTCTACATCGTCAATCTTTATTTCCGTTGTAGAATACTCCTTATAGACAATCTTGTCATCCTTTTTTACAGACTTCACTTCTGGCCCCACCGACTCTACCACTGCGTAAGCCGGTTTTTCCTTTGCTTCACCTAGTAATATTCCAGATTTTGTTTTTTCTAATGGCTTTTCCACTTTTGCCACTACTCTGTCTTTCAACGGTTTTAATGCCATATTTTTCTCCTTTTCTGCCCCTATTATAGCACAAAAATTAGCACTTACAACCCCCGAGTGCTAATTAATAAGTGGTAGCAACCTCAGTCTTATCGTCTTAGTTAAATACATTATATTATCAAGTAACTCCATCATCTCATCTTCTCTAAAACCTCTTTCGATCCATTCTTCGATCAATCCCACAATTTCACCTACATACACCCTAAATACCCTCTCCAAATTACCATACAATTTATATTCTTCTTTCAGTTTCGGCACCAAAACTCCAACCATTTTCATAATTATCGCCATCCTCTGATTTTCTAGAAAAATTGCAAAAGCTTCTTTATTTTTTAGAATAAAAATTAACAATCTATAATAAATTACCCTTATAGATACGTTATTTTTGTTCAACATTTCACACATAAAACTCTCATATTCTATCAGAATATATTCTTCATAATCGGTCACGATTCCATATATTGTTTTATGATGACGGTAAAAAGTCGCCTTATCCACATCGGCCTTTCTCGCCAACTCCGTTACACTTAATCTATCCCGCCCGCAATCAAAAAAGGCCTTTAATATGGCCTCTTCATTTTTTCGGAAACGAGCATCCTCCAGCTTCTTTTTCGTCAGCCGAGTACTCATAACTTTTATTATACTACTGACGTATTATTATTAAACTCTCATATTGTTCTGATTTATATTTTTTGTCCTCTAGCCACTCATCTACCGCCTTCATTACCCCCGGCAAGGCTGGATTATAATAGTCATGCACCAAAATCACTCCACCTTGCATTATTTCACCTTCAATCAATTTTAAAGAATCTTTAATAGATTCGTAAAAATCGCCATCTAAAAATGCAAAAGCAATCTTATCCGGAAGATCCGCTTCATACAAATCCTTAAACCACGCTTTTTTAATAACTGGTACCGGTAATCCCGCCCGCAAAAATCTCTCCTTGACCTCCCTTTTCGTCACTAATAACTCTCCGTCTTTAAAATCTTGTCCAAGTGCCGACTCATCTACCACGCTTTTTTCTGGTAATCCCTCAAAAGAATCATAAATCCATAACTTTTTCACAGAGTTTTCCACAGGTTTTTCCACAAGTTTAGTATTAAAATCCCGTAGAACTTCTGCCAAAAGCAGTGATGTATCGCCTTTATAACAACCCAATTCCACAAAGTCCCCCTCTACCGCAAGACATCCTCTAGCGACTTTCAAAATCTTCTCCGTCTCCCTTTCGGAAACTTGATCATTTTTCCAAACCATTATTATTTATCCTTTATTTTACTACCCATCCACAATCATCTTTATTATCTCTCAAACAAATCACACAAAAAAACTATAACATCTTTCTTAAATATTCCCCAGTTGGCGTGTTGGCCTTCTTCGCCAAATCCTCCGGAGTGCCCTCTGCACATACCATACCACCCTTTAAGCCACCTTCTGGCCCCATATCTATCACCCAGTCTGCTGATTTTATCATATGCAAATTATGTTCAATAATCACCATCGAATTACCGCCATCCACTAATCTGTTCAATATCGCCAACAATCTTTTTACATCGTCCGTATGTAGTCCAGTCGTTGGCTCGTCCAAAATATACAAAGTCTTACCCGTAGAACGCCGCGCCAATTCCGTTGCTAATTTAATTCTTTGTGCTTCACCACCACTAAATGTCGTCGCTGGCTGGCCCAGTCTTATGTATCCAAGCCCCACTTCTTGTATTGTTTTTAATTTTGGCGCAATAGACGGAATATTCGCAAAAAACTCCACCGCTTCATCAATCGTCATATCTAATACTTGCGAAATATCTTTGCCTTTATATTTAATCTCCAACGCCTCCGCATTATACCGTCTACCGTGACACTTCGGGCACGTCACGTATACATCCGGCAAAAAGTGCATTTCAATTTTATTCACACCATCACCCTGGCAATTCTCACACCGCCCACCTTTCACATTAAAGCTAAATCTACCCGCCTTATAGCCTCGCACTTCTGCTTCCGGCTGCGCCGCAAAAAGCTCCCGAATTGCCGTAAACACCCCGGTGTATGTAGCAGGATTACTTCTTGGTGTTCGTCCAATCGGGCTCTGATCAATCACGATCACCTTATTAATTTTTTCAATCCCCTCAATTTTCTCATGCGTACCACTTACGGTTTGTGCCCGATGTAGTCTCGCCAAAAGCTCGTTCGCCAAAATACCATTCACTAATGTAGATTTGCCACTTCCGGACACCCCAGACACTACCGTCATTACGCCTAGCGGAAAATGTACATCTATATTTTTTAAATTATTCTCACGTGCTCCCACCACTACTAATTCTTGTCCTTTTTTAATTTTCCGGCGTTTTTTAGGCGTATCAATTTTCATTTCACCAGAAAGGTATTTTCCAGTAATTGAATTTGGGTTCTGCATGATCTCTTCCGGCGTCCCCGCCGCTACTAGTAAACCACCCTTTGCTCCTGCCCCCGGCCCAATGTCCACAATATAATCCGATGCCAACATAGTATCCTCATCATGCTCTACCACCAGTACTGTATTTTTTAAATCACGCAAATGTTTCAAAGTTGCAATTAATTTATCATTGTCCCGCTGATGTAGTCCAATAGACGGCTCATCCAAAACATACAGCACACCCTGTAACCCAGATCCAATCTGAGTTGCCAATCTAATTCTTTGCGCCTCACCACCGGAAAGGGTATTGGCTGCTCGCCCTAGCTCCAAATATCCCAACCCCACGTCTTGCATAAATTTCACTCGCTCACGAATTTCTTTCAAAATCGGCTTCGCGATCAATTCTTCATCTTCACTAAAACCTAAATCTTGATTTAGTACTTCTAACGTTGCATCTACATCCAAATTACACATGTCTACAATATTAAGATCGTGCACCGTTACCGCTAGCACTGCCGGTTTCAGTCTCGCCCCATGACAAGTCTGACACTCCCGCACCCGCATAAAACGTTCAATATCATGTTTCATAAATTCCGAAATTTTCGGATCGTTATATCTTCTTTCCAATGTTGGAATAACACCTTCATAAGTAGTCTGGTACACGGTCCCTTCTGCAAATCTACCGCTACCAGACACTTTCATTTCATATTTTTCGTCCCCTGTACCATACAATATAATATTCTTCATTTCATCAGATAGCTCGCCAATCGGCGTATATACATTAAATCCATGTTTCACACCCACCTGCATCAGTCTTTTTAACCACCAAGAATCCTGCCCTACACGATTAAATGGCCTTATCCCACCTTCTGCAATCGTCAAATTATTATTAAACACTAATCCAGGATCTATTTCCATCCTAGATCCCAGCCCAGTACAAGTCGGACAAGCCCCATCCGGTGCATTAAAACTAAATAACCGTGGCGTAAGTTCCGGAATCAATTCGTCTGGGTGATCCGGACAAGCATAACGTTGTGAATAAGTCAGTATTTCTGTATTTTCAGCCGTAATCTTATTTTCTCCCACCGCAGTCGTCCGATCATTTATCTTCAAAAGTTGGATAATACCCTGCCCCATCTCCAATGCCTGTTCTATGGAACTACTAATTCTCGTTTTTAATTCCGGATTTAACACAAATCTATCCACTACTATTTCTATATTATGCCGTTCATTTTTGTTGAGTTCCGGAAATTCATCTAGCGCATAAATTATTCCATCCACCCTCACCCGCGAAAACCCTTTTGCCGAATATTGTTCTGAAATATGCAAAAATTCACCTTTTTTCGCACTCACAATCGGCGCTAGTAGCATCAATTTAGACCCTAATGGCAACTTCATCACTTCATTCACAATATCTTCTACCGAACGCCGCGATACCAACTTATGACAAATCGGACAATGTGGCACTCCTACCCGTGCAAACAAAAGTCTTAAATAATCATACACCTCAGTTACCGTTGCCACTGTAGAACGCGGATTTCTGGAGGTAGATTTCTGATCAATCGATATCGCCGGCGAAAGCCCAGTAATAGAATCTACGTCCGGCTTATCCATAATCCCAAGAAACATCCGCGCATACGACGATAGCGATTCCACATATCTCCTCTGCCCTTCCGCATAAATCGTGTCAAAAGCAAGCGAAGATTTACCAGACCCAGAAAGCCCAGTAATAATTACTAATTTATCTCGCGGAATATCCACATCTATATCTTTTAGATTATTTTGTCTCGCTCCACGGATTTTTATTACATTATCGTTTCCAAAAATTTCCCCCTCAATCTTCTGTATTTTTTCATCTTCGCTCATCTAAAATCTCTCTTATAAACGCATATATTATAACCCAAAACCCAGAAAAAGTCCAGCCTATGATATAATCAAATCATGGGCAGCGAGGAAACAAGCATCAAAGAAACCACGGACATCAAAGATGTCAAAACTTCCAAACACGCCGCACGCTATCTAATCGTAGGCATCTGTGTTACTATTTTCAATTACGTACTTTTTGCAATTTTATCGAACCTCATTATCCAAAATAATGATTTACTCTGGCTTTCTTCCCTAATTGCTACCGTCATCACCACTATTGTAGCCTATATCGCTCATTCGAAAATCACTTGGAAAGAACGCATCGTTACTAAACATTCAATTATGCGTTTTTTTATTTGGAATGCATTACTTGCCATCGTTATCAGTCCAGCACTTACTCAACTTTTTAGTCTTATCACCTCACTTTACGAATTTGCCTTCAATATCACCTCAGCCATTAATCTGCCCTTTACTTATGAATTTGTCCTTACTACTGGATCATTTGCCCTCACGTCTATAGTCATCATGATTCTCAATTTCCTCTTTTACGATAAATTCGTTTTTGGCAAAAAGAAAGTCTCCAATGAAAAATAATCCCCTCATTTCTGTTGTTGTCCCAATATACAATACCAGCAAGCATCTCCCGCGTTGCCTAAACTCCATTATTAATCAAACCTATAAAAATCTAGAAATAATATGCATCAACGACGGCTCCACCGATAATTCCGCCAACATCCTAAAACAATACGCAAAAAAAGACCCTCGCATTAAAATCACTACTCAAAAAAACGCCGGCCTTTCAGCCGCCCGCAACACTGGCATCATAAAATCCACCGGCAAATATATTACTTTCATAGATTCAGATGATGAAATCTCACATAATATGCTAGAAAAACTTCTTGTCTCTCTCCAAGAAAACGATGCCGATATCTCCGTCTGTTCGTTCAAAGAAATATACCCCGATGGCAAAATCACCCATTTCAATAAAGTTTCTTCCGCTCAAACCTACACTACAGAGCAATCTCTAAAAGCCATGTTGCAAGAACAAGGCTTTATGCTCTCCGCCACCATGAAATTGTTCCCCACAACATACTTTAAAAATATTCAATTTCCTATAGGTAAACTTCACGAAGACATTGGCACTACTTACAAACTCATCATGAGGGCTCGCCGAGTAACTTTTGTTCCAGAAGAATTATATTTTTACCACCATCACGGAGAATCTATCACTTCTAAAAAGTTCGACAAGCGAAAACTAGGCATTATAGCCCTAACCGATCAAATGTGCAAAGATATTGATACTAAATACCCTACTTTAAAAAACATTACCAACGAGCGCCGCATGCGTGCCAGGTTCTCCGTTCTTCGCCAAATCCCAACCAACAATCCCGAAACCAAAAAAATCCTTCAATATCTAAGAACCCATAAATCATATATCACTAAAAATCCCGAAGCCACCAAAACAGACAAATTCGCTCTCGCCCTCGCACTATTCAATCCAAAATTATTTCAGCTCGCCTACAAAATTAAGAAATCCTAGCTTTTAACCATGAAGCTCTCCATTTCAAATATATTAACTTAAGTAGCACTTTCTCGCTAAAACTATTTTTCTTCCCCACCCATTTTTTTAAATTCCTATAACATTTTTGCCAGTTACTCCATACACCTACAGCTTTCGCCGCCGTGCTAGTCTCCGTCCCAACATTATATATATATAACGGTTCTAAAATAAACCTTATTTCTCCATCTTTTTTCTTCAGATAATCCAGCACAAATTTAGTATCTTCACCATAATCCATTTTTTCATCAAATCGCAAATTATACTTTCGTATTATACTTGCATCAAAAATTTTATTAAATGCTGGATACATTCTTCCATCAGCCAAAAGACTTCTAAGCACATACTTTTCCAAAGATTCCCCCCGCCCTCTTTCAAAAGATTGCATATATAATTCTTCAGCCGTATTTTTCCTTTTGTATACAATACCAGAGGACACCAACGCCGTATCACTAATTTTTACCTTATTTACCATTTTTCCAATAAAGCTTCTCTCTACATCATCATCCGAATCTATAAACAATAAATAGTCTCCCGTAGCTCTTTCTATTCCAAAATTTCTCGCCGCACTCGGTCCTTCATTTTTTTTACTGAACAATCTTATTTTTTTATCTTTAATGCTTTCTAGTATTTCGTAAGAACCATCTCCCGAACCATCATCCACCAAAATTACTTCCACCTTTTTATAATCGCTACTTAGTATTCTGTCCAATAGTTTTTTTGCTTTAAGCCCAGTATTATATACAGGTATAATTATAGACACAAGTGGTAAATCCATACTCACAATTATACATTAAAAGCAAAATATGATAAAATTATTGAATATGAGTATACCTCGTGTCCTCAATAAAAAGAATCGTGTTCTTCTGAAAGAACTTACTAAAACCGATTTCAAATTACGCTATCAGGGCTCAGTTTTAGGTTATTTATGGGCGCTACTTCGCCCACTTATGATGTTCGCTATTCTCTATGTAGTTTTTGCCAAACTTCTCAAAATCGGTAACGATATTCCCCATTATTCAGTATATTTACTTTGCGGCACCGCGATGTGGAGCTTCTTCACTGAATGCGCCTCTCAAGGTATTCAAGCTATTGTTAACCGCGGAGATCTTCTCCGTAAAATTAGTTTTCCTAAATACATCGTTGTGGTGTCAGCTACGCTTACCGCAGTTATCAATATGTTAATCAACCTAGTAGTTATTATTATCTTTGCCCTAATAAACGGCGTTACGCCCTCCTGGGGCTGGCTACTCGTTTTTATTCCCCTAATCGGTTTATATCTCCTAGCACTTGGCATTGCTTTCCTCTTAGGCTCAATCAATGTAAAATACCGCGATATCACCTCGATTTGGGACGTTTTAACTCAAGCGCTTTTTTACGCAGTGCCGATTATTTATCCCATTTCCATGGTAGCCGCCACTAGCGCTACGGCCGCAAAAATCATCCTTTTAAACCCTATCTCTCAGTGCATCCAAGACATTCGTTATTTTCTTATTACCAACGAAACCATCACCACTTGGAACTATATCAATAATAAATTCATCGCTTTCATACCAGTTCTTGTTATCATAGCCCTACTGATTATCGGCGCTCTAATATTTAGAAAAAAATCTAAATTCTTTGCGGAGGAAGTCTAATGAAACGTCAAATCGGTACACGCACAGAAATATACGATGACGCTAGTAATATCGCCATTAAAGTCACCAATTTACATAAAAGCTTTAAGCTTCCAACCGAGCAAGCCTTTGGCTTAAAACAAGCTTTCTTTAATCGTCTTCGCGGCATTAAAGGCTATACCGAGCAAAAAGTCCTAAAAGGTCTAGATTTCGAAGTTAAAAAAGGAGATTTTCTCGGTATAGTTGGCCGCAATGGCTCCGGCAAATCCACCTTACTTAAAATCCTAGCTGGCATATATTATCCAGAAAAGGGCGAGATCATTATTAATGGCAACCTAGTTCCATTTATCGAACTTGGTGTAGGTTTTAACCCCGAACTCACCGGTCGCGAAAACGTCTACATGAATGGCGCTTTGCTCGGCTTCTCAAACGAAGAAATGGACAAAATGTACAATGATATTTGGGAATTTGCCGAACTCAAAGATTTCCAAGATCAAAAACTTAAAAACTATTCCTCTGGCATGCAAGTTCGCCTCGCTTTTTCCATCGCCATCCGCGCTAAAGGTGATATTCTATTACTGGACGAAGTCCTCGCCGTTGGTGACGCAGCCTTCCAACAGAAATGTGCAGACTACTTCAAATCTCTCAAAGACAAAAAACAAACTGTTATTCTTGTCACCCATTCCATGGAAAATGTTCGTAAATTCTGCACTCGCGCCATGCTTATAGATGACGGCCATATTGTCAAAAGTGGCAACCCTAAAGAAATTGCCGACGCCTACACTAAGCTCTGGTCCTAAATTACTTCTCGTTTTTTATCTTACGAAAAGCTTTATATAACCCCATACTTAATAAGTAATTATACATTCTTAATTTTTTAGTCATATATTTATTATTTTTATATTTCATCATATTTAACTTTATCCAACTAGAAGCGTCTTCACCATATTTTTTTCCGATTTTCCCACCTATTACCCTATCCAAAAATGCATATTTAGCCAAAAGCAACGAAACTTCTGCCGCCTGTTCCAAATCACTGTCTTTCTTAAAATAACTTACCGCCTCCTCCGCCGCCAACTCCCGCATCGTCAATCTTTCCTCTATTTTTTCAGTTTTAGTAATGCTACCAGGGCGTTCATTATAGAAATACAGTGCCTCATCCAAATAAACTACTTTTCTTGCCTTAGATAAAACCTTGTAAGTGGTCAAAGTGTCTTCATGTTTTTTACCTTTCGGAAACCATATCTCATTATCTGCAAACAAACTTTTCCTATACAATTTATTCCATGCCACTATATCTATGTTTTCATGCTCAGTTAATAATTTTATCGCAGCATTTTTCCCACTTAATACGTCTTTCTTAGACTTCACAAAGTTATAACCGCACACCACCACATCTACATCTTTTTGAACCATTTTTCCATGCATAACGCCAATATATTCCTCATCGACAAAATCATCACTATCGACAAAAGCAATTATTTCACCACTAGCTTTCTTTATCCCAAAATTCCGCGCATCAGATAATCCTCCATTTTTTTTATGGAAAACTTTTATATTCTTTTCTTTCTTCGCAAACTCATCACAAATCTTACCAGAACCATCCGTAGAGCCATCATCAACTACGATAATTTCCAAATTTTTATAAGACTGCCGAACCAACGAGTCCAAACATTTTTCCACAAACTCTTTTACATTATATACTGGCACTATTACAGAAATCAGCTGATTCATTTTTTCTCTGTATAATGCTTAAGATAGTTTATCGTGTCATCCATTGCATCTTCTATCGTCAATTCTGTTTCCCACTCCAGCTCCTTTTTTGCCTTTGTCGGATTTGCAAATATTTTAGGTAAATCCCCTGCCCTTCTTCCTACTATTTTATATGTCAACTTTTTACCACCGCTTGCCTTCTCAAAAGCTGCTACCATTTCTAACACCGAAGTCGCCTTCCCAGTTCCTAAATTATATATAGATACACCTGGTTTCATTTTTTCTATCGCAGCCACATGCCCCCTTGCTAGATCCACTACATGAATATAGTCTCTCATGCCAGTACCATCTGGCGTATCATAATCATCACCATACACAGAAAGCTCTTTTATCTCGCCCGTAGACACCTTCATAATTATTGGCATCAAATTATTTGGAATATCATTTGGATCCTCACCAATTAGTCCAGATTTATGTGCACCCACCGGATTAAAGTACCGAAGAATCGTTGCTTCAAATTTCTGGTCCGCCTCTGCTACATCCTTCAAAATCTCTTCAATTACATGTTTAGTTTCACCATATGGGTTCGTAATTCCCACACCAGTTTGCATATCTTCGGTCAGCTCTGCCACACCTTGATCGCCATATACCGTCGCCGAAGATGAAAATACGATTTTATTCACACCATACTTTTTCATGCATTTCAATAGATTTATCGTACCGCCCACATTATTTTCATAATATTTAAGCGGCTTTTCTACCGATTCACCCACCGCCTTCAATCCTGCAAAATGTATCACCAAATCAAACTTACCCTCTTCAAACACTTTTTCCATCGCCAGCACATCCAAAAGATCCACCTTATGAAATTTTGGCTTCACGCCCGTTATTTTTTCAATATCATCTAGTACTGTAATTTTACTATTAAACAAATTGTCCAATATTTCGATTTCGTATCCACGTTCGATTAGCTCCACTGCCGTATGGGAGCCAATATATCCCGTTCCACCAGTTAAAAGTATCTTCATTTTTCCTCCTTTTCTATATTATACAACGGTAACATTTTTTCATTAAATATTTTTTCAAAATCAAAATTCTCTTCATAATATTTTCTAGCATTCTTCGCCATCTCGTCTGCCTCTTTTTTATTCTCTAGCATATAGGTCATCGCTTCCGCCAACTTTTTTACATTTTTCGCCGACACCAATAATCCAGTTTCGCCATCCTTCACTACTTCTGGATTTCCATCCACGTCTGAAGCAATAATTTTCTTCCCCATCATTGCCGCATCCAACAAAGACAACGATAACCCCTCTCTATAACTCGGCAACACAAAAACCTCATTTTTCGCCAATACTTTTAACGGTTCGTCTGTTCTGCCATGAAAAAATATTCTTTTGTTATTACTAGCCATTTTTCTATATTTTTCAAAATCTTCCCCATCACCATATATATTCAGTTCCACATCCGGATATCTCTCACATACTAAATCAAAAGCCATAATCAGCTCTCCAATACCCTTATAATCTATAATTCTACCTATATAGCAAATGCTATTTTTTTTACATTTTACATCCCTGCGTCCGACACACCCATCTTCTGTGCCATTCTTAATGGTTAATATATTACTATATTTTCTCGGTCTCACTATTTTCTCAAAACTTTTTCGCTCAAAATCACTAATCATTATTATTTTATCAGCCTTCTTCGCACACTTCAAAATCCACTTACCAATCCAATTTTTATACCACATATTCACATTTGTTAGCACCCAACTCCTAAAATCCATGTGGTCAGTCCATAGTACTTTGATTCCCATTTTTTTTGCCACAACAGTAGCCGCAATCCAATCGTCGCGTGATTGTATATTTATCACTTCGGGTTTATATTTATCAAAAACCTGCCTATACCATTTTCTCAATTTCATTATCTCTATAAAATAAACCGGGGACAAAATATTCCGCCAACCACTCCAATTTTGCCTATTAATGTATGGTGTTCTGATCGTATCTATATCATCTTTCTTTGCCTCTTCTATCAACCCCTCAGACGAAGTTAAAATTAATGGACTAAAACCATTTTTTTTTAGCATCAGCCCAAGTTTTATCTGATACGTCTCCCCTCCACCATATTTATCAGGCGCAACGTTCCTAATCAAAAAGACTTTACCCTTATTCATCCTTCAGCCTACTTACCAAATCGTCTGCTAGCTGCATACAGTCTTCCATACAGTTATAAGTCCATCGCCCATACCTACCCAACATATATATATTATCTTTTTCAAACTCCTTCATACATCTTACTATTCTTTCCTCTTCTTCTATATGCACATAGGCTGGATCCATTATTAATATATTCTTATCCACCAATTTCAGCCCATCGTCTATAATCCCAACTTTTTTCATACCTACCAAAGCCTTCTCCAACTCAACTTGCTCATCAATTTCCTTAGTTTCTTTCGGAAACCCAATTTCTACATACACACTTAGCTTATCCTGCATCAATATGTTATTATAAAAACCTATTCTATAAAAATTCAAACTCTTATCCGGAAAATATACCCAGTGTTCTTTTTTGTATCTAGGCGATGGCCTATCAAATCCCAAATTCAGCACCAAGACTTTATTATATGACAACTGCTCGGCCCTCTCATTTTGTGCTGTCTCATCCAACATCTCCAAAAAATGATTAAATGGCACCGAGCTAATCAAATTTTCATAATTTATCTTTTCTCCTTCGTCAGTTTCCACATATTTATTTTTTCTATCTATTTTCTTAACCTTAGTATTTAACCTTACCCTTCTTCTATCAATTTGTTCAAACAGTTTATCAATAAAATATCCCGTACCCTTCTTTAAATACATAAACTCATCATTATATGTTTTCTTTACCTTGTCTCCCATGCTTTCCATCACCTGTTTAAAATCGGCATATGGGAAAAATCTCCCCATTGCATCTTTATCTAGTTTATGCAAATCTACAGCATAAAGTTTTTCATTATAAGGTCGCAAAAACTTTTCTGTAATCGCTTTGCCAAACTTTGCATAAAGCATATCCAAAAAATTATCATAATCTTCTTTTGTGTCCCTAAAATACAAATCATACAAGCATTCAATAAATTCTTCTTTTTCCAGCTCATATATATTTGTTTGAAATGGATAATCAATTAACTTATTTTTATAAAAAATCTTCGTATTCTTTTTCTGCCTAATAATCTGTTTTTCGTCGACCAAACCCGTAAAAAGTTTTTTATACTTTTCCGTCCTGAAATGATAGAAATGCCCCGCATAATCCCACACATACTCTCTATTCGGAATTGTTCTACAATAACCGCCCGGCGTACTATCCTTTTCTAAAATTAAATAGTCATCCTCCAAATAATATGCGCAAGATATGCCTGACAATCCAGCCCCCAAAATTAGATTTTTTATTCTCTTCATTTTTTTCCTCATAAAATATTAATATCGTGAATGAGCAACAAATATAAAGTACACATTCACTTATACTACTATATTATATCAAATTTACACCCAACTTACTTTTTTCAAAACCTCAATCATCAAAAAAATAGCTCAATGAGTTGAAAACCGAACACATCCATGTTACAATACTTTAAGTCATGAGAGAGCGTGTAGAAATCCTTATCAATATCGAAGAACCAATTATTTCAAAGCTTCACGAAACAATATCTAGTATTATCGAACAAATCGCCAAAGACAAATTCAATATTCAAGTAAAATTCATCAATAGCCAAAATCTTGACACCTCAAAAGAAGAACAACGCTTAAAAAACGCAAATATCTCTTTAAATAAAAATAAAACACCCCGATTTACGCTAATATTAAAAGCTGGCGAAGTAATCTCTAAATCTTTTTTATATAAAAGCATTTATTATCTAATGAACAACAACGATACATCAGTGTGTCCAGAATACACCTTCAACAGACTAGATAACTCCCTAACAGTCATGACGACTTACAACTGCCAAATGCTCATTAGTAAAACTTCAGCAAACCTCATAGATCACAAAAAAACAATTGATCAAGGCAGCACTTCGCCAAGAACCAATATCATTAAAGACACCTGCGTAGTTTCAAATACGCCAAACACGAGTCTTTCTGAATACATTAAACGCATCAAAACAGAAATGCCTTTTTTCAATTTTCCTCTATTTCGCCCCATAGCTATCCATAAAACAAAAACGCCTTCTCCCTTCAGCCACAAGCAAAGTAGATCCGTCGGAACAGTACTTCGCAGGTCCCTAAAAAAAATACTAATCAAATACAATTTTCTTAAACGTCACGAATCCGCTACACCCATACACAACAACACACCGCCATATTTAAGCGATGTAATGAAAAATGAATTGGAACAATTATCCAATATAAAGTTCAGCCTAAAAGGATATAAATCAATGAGATTCATAGACGTAACTTATGAAACGTTTCTAAATACCGAGAAATTATTTGAAAAATATCGCATCGTAGCCAATAGTTTATCGTATGACGATTATTCATACGTTATGGTACTTCCATGGCTTATCCATGGAGGGATTGATCTATTTGCAATCAACTATCTCAACACAATCGCCGAAATCAATCCAAACCAACACATATTAGTCTTTCTGACCAATGGAACGCATCGCTCATTTACGAAAAAGGAAATTAACCTAGCCGACAATATCGAACTCGTTGACCTACCAAAGCTGTTCAAAGTAGATACAGAAATGCCAAATTACGCAATAAGCCTCATATACTCATTTATTAATGTCTTCAAGCCGTCACATTTGCATATCATGTCAAGCCAAACTGGATACAAATGCATGGAACAATACGGCAAAAACATACGCGATAATGGAGTCAAAGTCATTTTTTCCTCCTACAATTATCTCATCGGATCACATGGTGAATATTTAGGCTATGCTGTGCAAAATCTACCGTACGTCTATCAACCAGGCGATACTATTACTACAGATAATATTGCTTACAAAAACATGTGCGTTAACCACTATGGTTTTCTTGAAAAAGATATATTAGTCCACCGCCAATTATTCAACATTGATCTAAACAATATACCAACGCCGACCAACAAAGATGGCCTGAGAATACTCTGGGCCGCACATGTTCGCCCGGAAAAGAACCCCACAATTGTACCAATAATCGCAAAAGAACTCAAAAACGATAAAGTTGAAATAGATTGCTATGGACTCTTTTCGCCCATCCATTGGGAAAATGGCAAAAACCCCCTTAATACAAACATAGATAATCTCCATTATGTAGGTGAGTATTCGAATTTCTTTAATGATATCGATTTGCAAAAATACGATCTATTTCTTTATACCTCTCACGCAGATGGAACGCCAAACGTAATAATCGAGGCAGCGTTAGCCGGACTTCCCATCGTTTCCTCTCGTTTAGGCGGGATACCAGACATCATTAAAGACGAGAGTGTCTTAGTAAAAAACACTTATTCGTCTAAGGAATTCGTAGAAAAAACTAAACGAGTTCTGTCAGATTTAACAAACTCACGAAAAAAAGCATCCACTCTGCAAAAAGAGCTAATTAGGAAACACAGCAAACAAAATTTTACAAAACAAGTCAAGGAAATGCTAGAAAGAAGTAAACAATGAAAAAAAAACCACTCCTTACCATAGGTATACCGGCTTACAATGTTGAATTATTCATCGAGGAAACCACAACCTCCGTAGCAACAAGCAAGTATTCAGATATTATAGAAATACTCATCATCAATGACGGCTCCACTGATCAAACCTTGCAAGTAGCCAAAACACTAGAAAAAAAATACCCCTGCGTAAAAGTTATTGATAAACCAAATGGTGGCCACGGTTCCGCAATCAACTCGGCACTAAAAAACGCTACGGGCAAATATTTCAGGTTACTCGACGGAGATGACTGGTTTGACACGGAAGAATTCGACGGTTATATAGAAAAACTACAATCAGAAACAGCAGACATCGTTTTTACCGACTTAGTTGAGCATTTTATTAAGACGGGGCTCAACCGCCCAATCACTTATTATCCAAATTTACCAGAGTACAAAACATTACCACTTGACACTGTACGCTTTCTAGAATGGGGACCAATGCTACCCACTACCACTATCAAAACCGATATACTTAAAAAATTCAATCTAAAAATTGACGAAAACTGCTACTATGTAGACCAGGAATATAATCTTGCATGTTATTTGGCCTCCAAAACTGCATCCTACTATCCATTCATGATTTACCAATATAGACTTGAACGAGAAGGTCAATCAATGCAAAAAACCTCTCTTATCAAAAACGTCAAGTCGCATGAAATTGTCTGCAAGCGCCTTCTCGATATATTTCATAAATACTCGAAAACGATGACTAATACAAGAAGAAAACACTTATCAAAAAAAGTCATTATCCCAATGTGCTACATGCAATATGTCATAGCAATCGAATATTGCAAGTCGAAGGAGCGTTTTCTTTCATTCGACAAAATAATTAAACTTTACCCAAACTTCTATAATGACCCAGGTATAGCGGGCACGCTTACAAGACTTCACCGAAAAACTAAAGGTCATCTAGTAAAAATAGACCCAATTATCAGAAAAATAGCAGACAAAAAAAATAAAATTTTTATTAGCAATAACGTCAAGACAAAGTTCTTTCTTTTAATAGGGGCTATCTTTATGATAACTGCAATAAACGCTCTCATAATTAATTGTATAGATTTAGATCAAACCTTTTCTCAAAACAACGCAGCTATTTATTACGAAGAAAGTTCTAACCTAGTAAAACTATTCAATCAAAGCCCTTTTGACGGCTTAAAAGCCATATCGGAGTCTATGAACACAGAACGCAACCTTCTTCCTATCCTCCCAATGATCCCATTTCTAAAAATTTTTGATATATCAAAACTATCTTACATTTTAATAATATTTAACCTATACATTTTACCATTCGCCATACTTATGACTCAAACCTTTAAATATACGTTTCATCGAAAAAAACGCCCCATTAAGTGGTGGCTAATCCCAATAGTATTCGCCATATTTCTATTGGTTCCTCTCATTATCCCATCCATTGCCATCAACCCAAATGCAATAGATTTAACTATTATCGGTCTAATTTTATATCTCATTGCAAAAACAAAATTACGCAGCACCCACAGTTATCTCATCCTCGGTTTTCTAGCATCAATGCTTATTTTGTTTCAAAAACAATCTATCCTCTACATACTTGGCCTATATTTTCTAATTTTTACAATCAAAACCGCAATTAATTATATCAAATGTAGTGATAAAAAGCATTTTTTTTCAATGACCATAAAAACATCAATCAAACTTGTAATCTCTGCCGCTATAACCACAATATTGGTTCTTATCTTTTAAAAACCTTTCGCATTTACACCTTTAAATTTATACCTACTCAAAATGTAAAAATATAAATATGTTATAATTATACTCATGAAAGTACCAATAATTTATTTCGTTATCCCTTGTTTTAATGAAGAAGAATGTTTAATCGAAACTACCAAACAACTAAAAGAAAAAATAGCCAAACTAATCAATATAAAAAAAATTAATACTAAAAGTAAAATAATCTATATAGACGATGGCTCCGAAGATAAAACGTGGCAAATAATCGAAAGTCTAGACAATCAAGTAATCGGCATTAAACTATCTAAGAACCAAGGGCATCAAAACGCCCTCTTAGCCGGTTTGATGTATGCAAAAAATCATTGCGATGCTGCCATCTCGATGGACGCCGACCTCCAAGATGATGTTAGCACTATTGATAGTTTTATAGACAAGTTTAGCAACGGCACCGACATTGTCTATGGGGTTCGCGCCGAACGCAAAAAAGATTCCTTCTTTAAAAAACACACAGCCCTATTCTTTTACAGGCTCATGAATAATCTGGGAGCCAATACCATATATAATCACGCTGACTATCGATTAATGAGTAGACGCGCATTAGAAGAATTATCAAAATTCCAAGAAGTCAACCTTTTTCTTAGGGGTATTGTCCCAACGATTGGACTAAAAACCGATATTGTAAAATATAATCGCGCAGAACGTTTCGCCGGTAAAAGCAAATATCCAATCAAAAAAATGATCAACTTCGCCATTGACGGAATAACCTCATTTTCCATTAAACCAATTCGTCTAATCCTCTTAATAGGCATCTTAGTTTCATTCATCTCATTTATCGTTCTCTGCTACGCCATAGTTGTGAAACTCGCCAATCAAGCTATTTCCGGTTGGACTTTCACTATTTGTTCCATCTGGCTACTTGGTGGCATTCAGATAATCGCCCTTGGCATCATTGGCGAATATGTCGGAAAAACCTATTCAGAAACCAAGCATAGGCCACGCTATATTATCGAAAAAATCAAGGAATCCTAGATGCCACTTTTAACCACTAAAAAAATCAGGCTACCAAAAAAATTTTCCATAACTCAAAAAATTATATCTATAAGTTTTCTTATTGTTTCCATTACCATTATTATCACAATACTCTGTTTTAATTGGGTGCCACATGCTACCAACAAAAATTATCTCATCCCAAATATCGCCTCATTATTTATTTCTCTTACAATCGGCATCATATTCTATTTTATTTTTAAAAAACTATCCATTAATAATAAAACTTTTCGCATCATAGCAATCATTGCTTTTATACTCCTATATTTAATTCAGCTATTCATTTTATATTTCTCATATTTTAAAACAGGCTGGGACGCCGGCACGGTTAATAATTTAGCAGATCAAGTAGCAAAGGAGGGCGTATACACAACGGCAGGTAGTAATGGCTATCTTACGACTTTCGAAAATAACACTCTTATCGTTTCAATCTTGGCCTTAATCAAATCTTTACCTATCATTGGAGGAAAATATTTTATCATTCTAGCCATCAATGCTTTATTAGTCAACCTTGCTGGTATCTTTACTTGTCTCACTGTAAAAAAACTTATTTCCAACAAAGCGGGGCTATTATCTATTTTTGTCACCGCCCCACTCATCATATTGAGCCCATGGATCATCATTCCGTATAGCGATACTTTCACCATCACGATTCCTATTTTGGTGTTTTATATCTACATAGCTACCGATAAATGGTGGAAATATGGACTTATCTTTTTCTTTAGTATAATAGGATACTATATTAAACCATCGGCCATTATTGTCCTTATAGCCATATTGTTAATTAAATTACTCAAACACCACCACCAAACGCCACGCAACATAAATAAAGATTTTTGGCTACGTTTATTAGCGATATCCAACGGTATTATATGTGCCCTTTTGATCAAATATATCTCATATTCACACATCAACTATCAACAAATAAAAACTGCAACACCAGTCAACTTTACTCACTACCTAGCTATGGGTCAAAACGAAGAAAATTATGGACAATTTCTTGCAACAGACTACCAAGAGTGTTACCATAGTCACGAATCTGACCTAGAAAAGTTTTTCAATCGCTTCACCAATCGTTCTTTAATTGGACAAGCTAGCTTTTTCCTACGAAAACTCTTAGTTAATTTCGACGACGGCTCTTTTGCTTGGGGCGGAGAAGGAGAATTCTATAAAGAAATACCAAAACGCGACAATCCAATTTCTAATACAATTACTAATTTTTATTACAATGATGGAGTCAATAATCAAATATTTCTTCAAACAGAACAAATGTTGTGGATTTTTGTATTATTTGGATGCATCTTCATATATAAGAAAAAGCTGTCACTTCAAGAATCAGTTTTGCAACTATCACTCATAGGAATCTTTGTGTTCGTTATGATTTTTGAAGCCCGCGCTAGATATGTCTTTTGTTTCGCCCCAATGTTTATCGTATGCGCCATGTTGGGATATCATAATCTAACTAACATCATCACCCGTCACTCAAAAATCCCTCGTCAATTATCTAAATAATCACAAATGTAAAAGAATATCATCTGTTTTTCATATTTACCACTAATTATCTATTTCCGCCAAAACCCATCGCTGATTATCACCTCCATGATTGCCAAACGTAATTAGCTTATTAGACGAAGTTGCATCGAGAACTTTACTCGAGCATCTGGATGAAATAACATAATCCCCCTCATCGGTCGAAGATATTGTCCAATCTTGATTACAATCACCATTTCGTTGCCACACACCAACTGCCGCATTATTCTTTACCTCTGCCCCGCTCACATCTAAAGCTAGTCCGGTAATCGGATTTATTATATTATAATAGCCACTTTCATCATTGTATTCTATTTCAAATAATTGATTGTCCATATTCTGTTTTTTTCTATTATATACAATAGTGCTCCCAAATTTCATACCGGAATAAACCCCTCCCTCAACATCAATCACCTTGTCAATATTAGACTTGGAAATCAATTGATAAATTCCATCCTTAACCACTTGCCCATCACTCCTAGCAATTCTTGCCAAAACCCATCGCTGATTATCACCTCCATGATTGCCAAACGTAATTAGCTTATTAGACGAAGTTGCATCGAGAACTTTACTCGAGCATCTGGATGAAATAACATAATCCCCCTCATCGGTCGAAGATATTGTCCAATCTTGATTACAATCACCATTTCGTTGCCACACACCAACTGCCGCATTATTCTTTACCTCTGCCCCGCTCACATCTAAAGCTAGTCCGGTAATCGGATTTATTATATTATAATAGCCACTTTCATCATTGTATTCTATTTCAAATAATTGATTGTCCATATTCTGTTTTTTTCTATTATATACAATAGTGCTCCCAAATTTCATACCGGAATAAACCCCTCCCTCAACATCAATCACCTTGTCAATATTAGACTTGGAAATCAATTGATACAAACCATCTTCAATTACCCTATCTCCCATATTAGATATTCTTGCCAACATCCATTTCTGGTTAGCGGCACCACGATCTTCATATAAAACCAAGTCATTCTCAATAGTTGCATCGAGAACTTTACTCGAACATCGCGAAACAATAGTATATTCCTCATTACCACTAGGCACAATTACCCAATCCTGATTACATCCATCATGCTGAGTCCACATTATTAACTGAGCACCATTATCTAAGCTAGCCCCTTCCACATCTAATACTAAGCCGTCATCGGGATTCGTCATACCATAATAGCCGTCGGCAACATCATATTTTATTTCAAATATCTGCCCCTTCATGCCCTTTGTGTTCCTGCTATCAATATTAGTGGTAGCCGAACCACTCTCAATATTAATCACTTCACTAGAATCCGATACGGAAATCAATTGATATATTCCATCCTCAATCGTCCGTCCTTTACTGGCTGCCTCCGAAGACGTCGCCCCTCCAAACCAATCCTCAAAATAACTATAAAAATTCCTATTCCCATACGCACCACAAGAATCCCCTGCGCCGTATCCAGCCGCTAGCGCCGAAGCATTCGGCTGATATGGCGTATATCTATACAAGGCCGATGTCGCTAGTGATCGTATATTTACCCAGCTTCCCCCACACCCAGAATTAGGATTATATTGTATATAATTATTCCCTAAAGGATAATTCGTCCAACCGCCATCTAGCACCGCCCTAAACAGCGCCGCCGCATTTCTCACCTGATTTTTAAATCCGTAATACCTAGAAGAACATGCCGCCGTATCCGGACATCCGTACCCAGTCGCCGACCGATACTGCACGCTATTTGGGAAAGAATCAGTTATTAATCCCTGTTCCTTTTGCAATAATACGATCAACACTTGCGGATTTATCCTATAATCTTGCGCCGCCTGCCAAATAATATGCGCTGCGCTCTCACCGCTAAAGTTTTCATCCGCCAAACAAACATAATGCCCATCAGATACATGCCAAGAATAAGGTGCAGACTCCGATAAATACCCTAAATTATTTCCAGTTTGCCATATTCTCGTATCGTTGCAGTTTCCTTTTTGCTTCAAAAAGTTCCAAATCTCCGCCTCACTCATCGAATTATAATTCCCCATCTGGTAATCTGAGATAATATACCCCGGATCAAAATTCGCCAAATTCGCCGCTTCCACATCTATGTTATTCTTAAATTTTGCCGTCAAAAACGTAAATAAAAACACTGCCACAAATACCATCAGTGCTACTAGCCAAATCTTTTTACCACCCCTTACTCTCATATATCTACCTCCCCATTTATTGTTCCAACCTTATCGCCAGAACTTATTTTTATTACAATTTTATAATTCCCTTTCTCCAGCCCATTAGTAGGCACGTTAAAACCTTCACAAGTAGCAGTAGCTGCCGAACTCACAATATTCGCCGTATCATTATATGCCACACTATCTTGCACTAAATTCAATTCGCAACTTCCACTATTCAAATATTGGTCTATATTTACCCTAATTATTAAATTATTACCGTTTACACCAGCATAAGTCACTACTCCAGTCAAATCTTCTCTCTCATTCGGATCTTCACCCTCATACTGAACCACTTTTTCCTTCTCTTTTTCCACCACTTCCGGAGCTTTTTCCACTTCACTTTCCTTCTTATTTTCCACTAAGCTTTGCTCTTCTACCGGTTTAACCTCTTCCTTCTTTTTAAAGTATCCATCCCACACAAAATAACAAATTACCGCAGCTACCACAAAAAGCAACATTATTATCACCCAAAACAACCATTTTTTGTTCTTTTTCTGTTTTTGTGCCATAAATTACAATTCTCCTACTATAATTATAAGCACTTTAACTAATCCTGTAAACCCCTAATCAATATCTATCCCCAATATAATCGCCGCTTCCTTCAAAATCTTTTTTTCTTCTTCTGTACAGTCTATCATTCGCACTTTAAATAATTCCACCGTCTCTTCATGCTTATAATCCAATATTTCTAGTGATCTCGCCGCGCCAGGTACCTTTTTTAATACACCTTTTTCCACAAGGTTTTCCACATGTTCAGCTACCGCTGATACACTAGAGAGTCCAAGTCCTGCCATCATTTCCCGATAAGATGGAGAATACCCCTTTTCTTCTGTAAAATCTTGCAAATAATTCAAAACCGCTAATTGTTTTTTTGTCAGCTTAACCGTCATTATGTTATAATTATAAACAATGGAAAAAAATAAATCAATTGATGGGTTAGCTCCGCGTCGCGCCAAAAAACCGACCAATTCTACTGCGGTCACCAAGAAACCAGTTGTTAAAAAATCCACCGCCAGGCCAGCCACCCAAAAGAAAACCATCAAAGTTACTAAACCAGTCAAAATCCCAGTTCAAGAAAAATCAGTTCAACTAAAAGAAGAAAAACCTACGCCAATTGCACCGGAAAAGTTCGAACCAGCCACTAATATTACCGAAGATTTTCTTAAACCCACACAGGTTTTTGATTTTGACGAACAAAGCGGAGAATTAAAAGCCGCTCAAGATCCTACAGAATCAAAATCCACTAAAAAATCTAAAAAGCAGAAAAAACCTATGTCTAAAAAACGTAAAATCATCACTTGGGTGGCACTTATTATTGTTTTACTACTCATCGGTGGCGCTATCTGGCTCATCCTTTGGGGCAACGATATTATTGCCAAAATCACTGGCGGCCAAGGCACTGTTTTTGATTTATTTGTAGAAACATATGAACCCCTCAAAACCGACGAAAACGGTCGCACTAATATTCTCGCCTTCGGTACTAGTGGCTTTGATATGAGCGGCGAAGAATATGGTGGCGTACATGACGGCGCTCAACTCACAGATTCCATCATGGTTATTAGTTTAGATCAAGCAACTGGCGACGTTGCTATGCTTTCCCTTCCGCGAGATCTCAAAGCTTCCCCCACCTGTACAGCTACCGGCAAAATCAACGAAGTCTATTGGTGTAATAATATGGATGGCGAAAACGAACAAGCTGGCGCTGAAGCTCTCATGACCGAAGTCGGTGATATCTTAGGCATAGATTTTCAATATTATGCCCACCTCAACTGGGGCTCACTCGAATCCATAGTTGATACTATCGGTGGTATCAATATTATATTGGATGAAGATATCAATGACTATTATTATACTGGTTCAGTCTATGAAGCTGGCACAGAGTATACTATTAACGGCATCCAGGCAGTAGCACTTTCCCGTGCTCGCCATGGCACCACTAGCGGCGATTTTTCCCGTGGTGCTTCTCAGCAAAAAATCCTCATCGGCATCAAAGACAAGGTTCTTGAAAAAGGGCTTTCCATTACAGATCTTTTGGGGCTTGCCTCTACCCTAGGCGATAATCTCCGCACCAATTTCTCTGTCGATGAGATGAAAACCCTCGCACATCTCGCCTCCAGTTTTGATTTTAATAATATGCGCCAAATTTCTCTTATTGAGCCAGACCCACTTATGACTACTGGCACAATAAACGGTATTTCTTACGTATTGCCGTCTGCCGGCGTTGGTAATTACAATGCCATTCAAAAATACATTACCAAAATGTTTAGCAGTGATCCGCGTTCCTACGAAGATTACACTATCCTAGTCCTCAATGCCACCGAAACTCCTGGTCTCGCTTCTACCGAAAAATCCACCCTCGAAGAAGCTGGCTACGATAATATTTATGTAGACGATGCTCCAGTAGGCGAATACTCCGAAGGCTACACAGTCTATTCTCTCACCGATGCCGCACCTGGCACCAAAAAATTATTAGAAGAAAAATACCAAACAACCGCCAAATCCGCTACAGAACTCCCAGCCGGTATTCCTACAGATTATAATTTCGTCATTATCGTCAATTCTGATAACTCAAATTAATCTATGCAACTAACTTATTACTGGAAAAAGAAAACAATTCTCTCTTTTGTGGCTATTATTTTGGTAGTCATTATCCATAATTCCGCAATCAACCAATACAATATTAGCCCGGATTTTTTCACCAACCTCACCACTTTTATCCATAACTTTTTCGCTTATGGAATTAGCGCTATCGCCGTACCAATCTTTTTCTTCATTTCCGGAATCTCTATGTTTAGAAACTATCGCCCTAATCTATATCCACAAAAACTCAAATCCCGTATTAAAACCCTACTCATCCCATACCTCATTTGGAATATTGTCGGTTTATTGCTTGCCATCCTCTACACCTACACTCCACTATCAAGCATAATCTCTGGCCGCGAATTTTTTGAACCCACAATTAAGAATATCCTGGAGGGTATTTTTCTTTACAAATACAATTTTCAGTTTTGGTTTTTATATGATTTAATCATATTTGTTATACTTGCTCCCATATTCAATATTATGATCTCCAAAAAATGGCTCGGCATAATCTTTGGCGTTATCTTTTTAATCTTGCCAAATTTCTTTAGTTCTTTTCTTAATATCAATCTTTATTTTATTATCTTCTACTTTTTAGGTTGTTTTATGGGCAAACACTATCTCAAACTATTTACTTCACCAGTAACTCGCAAAACCGCTCTTATTGCTACCGTATACCTCATTCTCGCCGTCATCATCAAGCTCCTATCCGTTTACAATATAATCCAATTGGACACCATACCCTCTTTAATTGTTCTAATTATTATGTTGATTAGCGCTTGGTTCTCCACCGATTTATTTATCCCTAGTCTCAAACAACACAAATTCACTAATGAATTCTTTCCAATCTACGCCCTTCACACCTATTTTCTCGCCCCTATTATTAAACTTATCTATTTATTTACTCCCAAAACATCATTAATGCTTTTAATTAACGAATTAATTAGCCCCACATTAACCATTGTTATTATAATAGTCTTAGCTAGATTTTGGCATCAAAAATTACCAAAATCCTATCAACTTATGTTTGGTCGCAAATAAATACCCCCGCTCTGGGGGTATTTATTTTACTCTGCAATTTTAGAAATAATTAACTTTCTTTCGCGTCCTTCCCCCTCCGAATGTGTTTCTATGTCAGAATAATCTCCTGCCACCTTGTGCACCACTCTTCTATCCGCCGCATTTAGATCTATCGTCATAGATTGTCCAGTTTCACGCACTTTTTTAATCCATCCCTCAGCTTTTTCGGCAATTCTCTCTGCGCGATGCTGCTTATAGCTTGCCACATCCACGTTCACTCGCGTAATTTCCGCACCGTTAGACACTAACGCCATAGACACCACGTGCTGTAATGCTCGTAAATTATCCGCATTTCGCCCAATCAAAAGCGAATTAAGCGAAGTAGATGGTACGGAAAGCTGTATCACCTCGTCGTCAATCGTGGAAGTTACCGCCACATTAATTCCAAAAAAGCTCAGCAAATCCTCCAAATATCTTGCTGCAAACCGTATAGATTCATCTTTGTTCATTTATTATCTCCTTTTCTTTTTAGTATCTTTTGCGGAGATTCTAGTTATTTTTGTTCCTGTTTTTTTATTTTCAACCACTTCGGCCTCTTTTATTTTTCTTAATTCCTTTAGTACAGCCTTATCCGTAACTGCATCAATTTCTGCATCCACTTTCTTTAATACTATTCTTTGCTGTATTATTGTGATTATATTACTCAGGAAATAATAAAACGCCAGCGCACCATTTAGGTTAAACATAATAACAAACATCATTATTGGCATCATTGCCGACATTTGCCCAGTAGTCATACTGCTAATATCCGCCTCATCAATTTCTTTACCATCTTTTGCCTCTTTTAAAATATCGCGGAATTTCTTTTTCTTCTCACTCTTTCCGGACGGCATTTGTTGTTTAGTCGCAAAATATTGCACCACCGAAGCCATTATTGCACAAACCAATATAAAGAGCGCCGACCAACTAAACTTCCCCATCAGTACATCACTAGCTTTTACATCTAAATTAATTACTCCAAACAGCTGTGGCTGAAAATCATAAGACGCTTTTTCTTCTGCCGGTATATCTTTATTTTGTAAATCATTTAGGTATACTTTTTGCTTTTCTTCTAATTCCTTAATCTCCGAACCTTCATATGCCACAATATCATATGCTCGGTTATTTAAATTGTCTTGTGGTAACGGTGTAGCAATCACCCGAATAGCTGAAAAAATCGCAATAAAAATCGGTAGCTGTATAATCAAAGTTAAAATCGACGCAAATGGTTTTACATTATATCGCTTATATAAATCCATTGTCTGTAAGGACTCTAGCTGTTTATTTCCTTTACAGTTCTTCTTAATCTGTGTCAGCTCTGGCTGAATTTTTCGGATTAATTTAGTTTGATTAAGCTGCCTCTTAGTAAGTGGTAGCATTAACAATTTTACTAGCACCGTAAAGATAATAATCGCTAACCCAAAATCATGCACCAGGTTAAATATCACAAACAAGATATTCACAATTGGCCGCACCACAATCATATCTATAAAATTAAACGGACTGCCAGTTATAATTGATCCTACCACAAAGATAATAAATAACCCCCAATAGACATATTTTTTCACACTCTTTTTATCCATTCTATTTATTATAGCACACCTTAGCTTCCGCTACTAGCTCTCCCAGTATCTTCTCTATTTCTTTAAATGACATCTTAAGAAAATCTTTTGAATACACCACGAAAATATAATCGGTTTTTTTAGGTATATCTTCCATATTAAGCCTCAAAGCTTCATAGATTCGTCGTCGTATTCTATTTCTCCCTACTGCTGTTTTCTCTACCTTTTTTGATACCACTACACCCATCCTAGTAAAACCTCGTGTATTTTCCACAAAAACCAAAGACATCTTTGGTTTACGAATCGTCTTTCCTTTTTGATAAACATACCTCACCCCACCCCGCGAGTGAAACCGATATTTTCTATTCAACATAATATAAATATTATATATTAAATAAGCCCCTTAGGGCTTATTTTTAAGCAGCTAATCGTGCGCGACCTTTTAGTCTCCTGCGCGCCAACACCTTGCGACCATTTTTAGTTGCGTTACGCTTCATGAAACCATGTTCCACCTTGCGTTGCCTTTTGTGTGGCTGATATGTTCGTTTTGGCATATTATTCCTTAAACTTTAATTTATTTCAAATTCTTTACATAGTATACCGCATTTTTCCACAATTTTCAAGTAGTTTTCCACAGCTTCTCTAGAGTATATTTAGACTCTGTGGAAAAATCCACCCCTATTACACCAAAATTATATTACACCACATTTTTTCTACCCTAAAAACCTGTGGAAAACTCCACTTCTCGTGATATAATATCTCAAAAGGAGGTCACCCACTAACATGTATGACGTTTGGAAAAACGCACTTGCCGAGATTGAACAGCAAATTTCTACCGCTAATTTCTCGACCTGGTTTCAAGATACTTCCCTTCTCTCTACCGAAGATGGTGAAATTAAAATTGGCGTTAAAAATTCCTTTTACGTCAAGCAGCTCCGCAATCGTTATCTAGATCTCATCAAAACTGCCTTAGAAAATAACAATATCACAGTTAATAATATAGATTTTGAAGTCCAGTCTGGTACCAAGCCTAAAGTTCGTCCTCGCGAAATCACACCTACAGATACCGTAGTAAAATCCCGCATCAAAAAAGTTAAAACCGAACTCACAAATCAACCCACCAATACCGGTCTTAATAATAAATATACTTTGGATAATTTTGTTGTTGGCTCCAATAACGATCTAGCCGTTTCGGCTGCACGTAGTATCATTGATTCCCCAGGCGACCGCTACAATCCTTTCTTTCTTTACGGTGGCCCAGGTCTCGGTAAAACCCACCTTGTTCAAGCTATCGGCAACGAACTCCTCAAGAAAAACCCAGATCTCAAAATCTTCTACACCCCCATCTCTCATTTCTATTCCGATTTTATCGACGCTGTTAAATTAGGTAAGGGCAAAGAATTCAATCTCAAGTTCCGCAAATTGGATGTTCTTATTATTGATGACTTTCAATTCATCGTTGGCAAGGAAAAATCCCAAGAAGAATTCTTCAATATATTTAACGACCTCTATCAACTCAACAAACAAATCATCGTCACTTCAGATCGTCTCCCATCCCAGATTAAATCCGTAGATGAGCGCTTAGCTTCTCGCCTCACTTGGGCTGGCGCTTTCGATCTTCAACTTCCCAAATTTGAAGATAAGTGTGCCATCCTTCGTGCCAAAGCCGAACTTATGGGCGCCGAAATCGAACCCGAAGCTATTGAATACATCGCCGAAAACGTCAATACCAATATTCGTGATCTTGAAGGTGAATTTTCCACCATATTATTAATGTCAGAAGTCCGTGGTCTTACCCCGCTAGAGCTCATAGAAAATGGCGCCGTTAGCGTTAACAAAACTTCCAAACTTCGCCCAGTCTCCGCCAAGCAAATCGTGGAAAAGGTTGCTAAATACTATGAACTTCCGGTTAAGGAAATGTGTGGTAAGTCTCGCGTTGCCCACATTAAGACAGCCCGCCAAGTTGCTATGTTTTTATTATCTAAAGAATTAAGCCTTAGTACTAATAAAATCGCTGCCGAAGTTGGTGTCAAAGATCACACCACCGTTATGCACGGCGTCAAAAAGATAGAAAAAGATCTCAAACTCAATTTCACCCTCCGCGACCAAATCGAAGAAATCAAGGAGAAGATTTATGGTTAACAATTTTATTCAAAATGTGGAAATCCTGTGCAAAACTATCTGGAAATCTCCGTGTATAAATCGTGCAAATTTTCGTGTAAAACTTTTTATTCAATATTTCTTAGTGGATAAACAAATTTATACACTTACTTTTCCTACTTTTCCCACCACCTTTTTCACAAGTATTCAACAGATAAGCCAAACTAACTTTTCCACTATTCCACAACCCCTACTATTACAACTACAAAATATTTTATTAGTTAAGAACTCATAAGAAAGGATTGTATGAAAATTAAAGTTACACAAGAAAAATTAAGTAAAGCTTTAAATAATGTAAGTCGCATTGCTATTGGTCGTGTTACTTTACCTATATTAAATAATGTCTTAATCCGTGTAGATAATAAAAAAGTATCCTTAGTTACTACAAACCTAGATATGGCTGTAGTAGATTTCTTACCAGTCTCTAGCTCTGAAGATGGCGTAGTTACTGTACCAGCCAAACTCTTAGCCGAATTCGTTTCCAATCTCCCCAAAGGCGAAACTATTGAAATTTCTTCCGAAGACACCAAGGTTACTATTACTGCTGGTAAATATTCTTCTACTATCAATGGTGCTTTGGCGGATGATTTCCCAGAACTTCCAGAAATCAACGAAGATTCCGCTGTAGTATACAAAATCGGCGTAGATGAATTTAAAAATAGTGTTGGTCAGGTCACTATCGCTGCGTCAAACGATCTTACCCGCCCAGCTCTCACTGGTGTATATTTTAATACTTACGACAATATCCTAGCCATCGCCTCTACCGATGGTTACCGCCTGGCAGAGAAAAAACTAATAGACAAAGTAGAAAGCGAAGTTAAAGCTATCGTCCCAGCTACTTCCCTTCAGGAAGTCTTAAGATCTATTAATGATGAAGTAGAAGAAGTAGAAATCTCTTTCAATGAAGATCTCGTACGTTTCCGTTTTGGTGAAGTAGAAGTTATCTCTAAACTTATAGACGCTAGCTTCCCAGATTACCAAAAGCTTATTCCTAAAGATAATAATATCAAAGTTACCTTAGGTCGCGACGAATTAGTTCGTGTCACTAAGCTCGCCGCTCTCTTTGCCCGCTCAGTAGGCGGCTCTATTATCTGTGAAACCAAATCTCCAAATATTTTCTCAGTAAAATCCATCGCCAACGAATTTGGTGAAAATGATTCCGAAATAGAAACCAAAGTAGAAGTAGAGGGTAGAGTAAACCTCAATTCCCGTTTCCTTATCGATGCCCTCAATGCCTTAGAGGAAAAAGAGATTGATTTTGAATTTTCCGACCACATCGCACCCATTATTCTTAAAAATAAAAAGAGCAATAATTATACCCACATTATTATGCCACTCAACTCATAATTAACAATGATTATCAAATCTATTAAACTATTTAATTTTCGCAACCACACCGAATATTCTCTAGACTGCCAAGATGAGACTTCACTTATTCTCGGTGAAAACGGCAGTGGCAAGACATCCGTGCTCGAGGCTATCTATATCCTTACTCGTGGTAAAAGCTTTCGCGCTACTGACCCCGAAATTATCAAGCGCGGCACCGAGTATTACCGTATTGAACTAGAATACACTAATGGTGAAATCTATACTGCTACTTACGACGGTGTCACTAAAACTTTCCTTATTATGGATAAAAAATCCCGCCGCTTACCCAAAAAGAATAAATACCCCGTAGTTCTCTTTCAGCCGTCAGATCTTAACCTTATTAGCCATTCCCCTAGTCGCCGTCGTGATTATTTTGACCGTATCTTTAGTCAGTTCGACGAAAAATACAACGAAAGCTTACTGAAATATGAAAAATCCTTAAAACAACGTAATGAATTATTAAAATCCGATAATATCACCAAAGAAGCTATTTTCTCCTGGAATATCTTACTTGCAAAATATGGCACAGATCTATTCACTTATCGTCAAAAATTTATTCAAGAAATAAATTCTCGTCTTACCGATATTTATCGCTCTATCGCCGAAAACGATGACGAAATAGAAATTATTTATAAATCCGATGTTGCTAGTAGTAATGATAATCAATACCTTAATATTCTAGAAAGCAATTATCAAAAAGATCTCTACCTTGGCCACACTAGCTTTGGTGTCCACCGTGACGATTATATTTTTAAATTCAACGGCAAGCCTGCTGATGGCTCCGCCTCGCGTGGTGAATCTCGTTCTATTATTTTAGCTCTTAAATTCATAGAAGCAGACTTGGTTTATCAAAAACTTTCCAAAAAACCTATCATTTTGCTAGACGATGTTTTCTCCGAACTCGACGAATCCCGCCGCAAATGCCTAGTTAAAAACTTTAAAGATAATCAAGTAATCATTACTAGTGTAGAAGATATTAAAGATAAATGATTATCAGTGCTTTACCTCGCCACACATCGTACCGTATTGCCACGGCCCCTGAGAGCCCATGCGCCACCATCAGCCATTGATGCGCTGTTTGGGTTAATGCACATTCTATATGCTTGTTTAGAAGTACTAACAGTACTAGAATTATAGCATCCGCTAGTTCCTATACTTGCCAACCTATTATTATTATCCACTAGGCCACCGGCAACAAAGTATAACGGACTATTAAACCATGCCACCCCAGTATTAGTTAAACCACTATTATATAAATAATTTAATCTCGCAAATTCATTAGTGAAATCAGTAGCTGTTTCTGATGCGTTGGATATAGTAGGCAATCTCCACCCTTTTGGACAAATAGAGTTTTGGGGATTTTGCGATATATTATTTAATGTATCATTGGTTAATGCGCTGGAATTATTGCTGGCTATAGCTGCAGTCCAGTTGTAGTAATTACCTAGTGAAGCGTGGCCTGTTCCTACATCGTCTGTTTTGTTGGCAGAATATGGTACCGTATTACTGTCTTGCCAACCAGTTACAAAAGTGTTATTCCCACCAGAAAAATTAATTGTCTTAGCCGTATTAACGGGGGTCCAAGTTGTAATCCTCGTAGCAGGATCGTAACTATACCCATTAGCCTCGGAATAAGCACCAGTAAGTGAGTGATCTATTAGGTCTGTGTCTTCTGAAGTTAATGTTTTCATTTTAGTAGGGTCTTGTTCGTCTGCTACTATATCAAAATCTAAGTTCTGTGTCATCCAGATATGTCCATCAGCTAATCTAGTTACCCAGTATTGTTTACCGTCCCTGATATCTATAGCCTGTATACTATCACCTATATTAGCTAGTACAGAATTACCCCACGTATCTACATCTTGCATAAATAAATGTTGTGAATTGCTATTTGGATGCGTAAGTATATACTTCACCTGTCCCTGATAAGTACCAGCATACTGGGAAGAACTAGCATATACGGCATAAGTAGTAGTAAAACTAGATCCTTGCGCCATGTCTGTAGTACCACTAGCTCTTCCTGCCACTTTAGTCCAATATGGTGGTACTATACCATATGTATTATTATAGTCACTTTCTATAGTAGGTGGAGTAGGAGAAGGATCATCTGGTATATTATTTAACTTCATAGCCCATTGTGAAGTTAATCCACTGGTATTTAATCCTGTATCTATACTATATTCAGGTCTTTCAGAGTTAACTAGTCTATTATTACCTTCTTCATTATTACTATACCCTACTGCATATACACTATACCCATTACCATCATTACATAGTGTAGTAATGGTAGTCTTTCCTATATCCCCTAAATAGTTACCGTTATATACTTCTGCATTATGAGGAACATTAACTACACTAGATAAAGTACAAGATGATGAGATAGTGATAGCTAGGTTGTCTGACCCAGATGTAGAACCTGTGGCAGAGCTGTGAGGTAATGATAAGATAATGGTTGAAATAATGACTAATGAAATGCTGATAATTAGTATATTCCGAAATGTCTTGTAGAAGAAATTTATATGACTTTCTATTTTATTTATTTCACCCATCTTACCTCTCTTGTATTGGCTTACTTTATATACTTAGTGGGTGGCCGTACCTATTTTACTCGTTATCATTTATATGATTTAGAATTTTTACACGTATATTCCAGACGGCGTCCGAGAAAGTTACCCGTAAGGGTAATCTTTCCCGGACGCCCTGTGTATGACGTGCTAAAAATTCTAAGTCTAGATAATGAGAAAATAGGTACGGACAGGACCCGCTAAGATATATTAATTTACTATGTCTTTGTGGTGCCACTATATTAATGGGGATTAACAAAAATGGCACCGCAAGGAGTGCAATACTTCATTGATTAGTCAGAACGGTTTAAAACGTTCCACAACGAGGTACCTTACGGTGCCAATTTTATTGCGAAACGTTTTATATAAAAAACGCCCTGACTATTTTTTGAAGTATTGCACCTTAATTGTATCATTGTTTCACTAAAAACAAAAGCAAAACTTATTTATTCGCTAATGCACTATGGCTCTTCATAAACGCTACCACTGGATTTTCGCTCCCCTCAAAGAATTTCATATTATTATAGGCGGTTTCGTCATCGGTATATTGCTTTAGGGCTGCCGTAGCCCGTGCTAGTGATACATATCTCTGCGCATATTTATAAGTCTGCCAATCCGGATTGCTACTAGAATTCACAAACGCTTCCCCAGAGGCAAACCTCTTATCTTGTTCGGAAGCTCCCACAAACATTTCTATCATTGCTGCAATATCAGACACAAAAGGTATAGAACTAGATTCATTACTTATAGAATCTAGTATTCCGCCATCCATCAGCCCAGCCGGTGTTTCACGTTTGTTATTATATAGTATAAAATCCGCCAGGTCAGATCCTTCATTGATTTTTCTCACCCCACTAGAATCTAGTGTAGTATTGCTATTTACAAAATCAATAAATCCAGCGTCATTAAATGGATTATTTAATGTGGAAGTATCAAATGTAGCAATTGCAGAACATTGTGCTGTTCCCATCGCCCCGATCGTAGCCAAAGTTTCACAATCTCCAAAGGTTGCCAAGTATCCATCCGTATCATCTGCAAACGAGGTTGGCAAAATCGCCATCACCGCTGAACTCGCCGCGCTGGAAAAAGTTTTAATCCCGGAGAACACGCCAGAAAATTTTGCGCCTGCCATTGCAAAATTAAATACAATAGATCCTAAAAACGTATTCTTGGACGTGATGTCAAATGGACTGCGGCTGAGTCTATCCGCTTCCGCATTTAATGCCGCAATTTTAGAGTATAGTCGCCCAAATTGTTTTACGGCTTCGCCGTCCCCGGTTGTTGCGCCGCTACCCTTAGCTAATTCTCTTTCTACTACCACCGCCCCGTTTGCTAGTGCTTCACCCGCAGCGACACCCTTGGTGTTGTCGAACGAATTATCTACCAAAGATCTAGAAACCGTAGGTTCAACTATCGAAAGTATTGCACTAGATGCTGCCTCTACCCCATCGCTAATTAATCTACCTATAGAGCCTTTAGCTTGATTAGTAGATGATGTTACGGTTTCATTAATCGTGGCATTGTTATCACCCAGGCGGTTTTCTACGGTTTTCAGAATTCTGTCCGCAGAATAGTTCCCCGCTTCATTCAAATTAACTTTCTCGCCAGAAAGCATCGCATATAAACTAGGCGCTTCCATAGCTGAACCCGTCACCTTTACCACTTCGCCAGTTTTCACATCTACTACTTCGGTTTCAGATTTATCGTATAAGAAATTCATCATTTCATTAACTTTGGCTTCATTGCCGTCGCCCGCTTTCATTTTACTCACATTTTCCATAAAAAGTGAAAACAGTAGTCCATCTCGCTGTTCTTTAGATACTGTATCTGCCGCCTTTAAGCTATCTGCTGAATTTAGGGTTGCAACATTGGTATTTGCTGCGTAGTTTTTAGCGCCAACTGCATTAATGAAATCTGCCGCTTCAGATCCAGATTTTGCAGCTGCTCCGTTTTCTTCATACTCGTAGTATGTTTCTGTTGTGCCAGTCTCTTGGTTTGTTTGTTCTTTTTCCACTAAAGAAACTGTGTTTACATCTATATTACTACCCTCACCCATTAGTGAATCTACCACCTCATTAAAATCTGAATCGCTAGTAAAATTGTTTCGCTTGGTTCCTAGGTTTTCAAAAAATTCATTGGCGGACTCGTCGTAATAATATGCCGCACAGCCATAAGTTGCATCATTTACACTATTATATAGTGATGCATCATTAATAACTTTATCTACGTAATCTTTCGCCTCAATAATATTATTATCTTTCTTAAGTACTAGACTTACGCCAGCTTTGTTGTTTTCTACGAATTCCCCGCCCTCATTAACGTATCCTACTTGGATACCCTTTTCATTAAGTATCTTTGTAGTATCGTCGGGTAATTCCCCCTCCGTCAGGGCTTGTTGTATGGCAATATTTTTGCTCATCACCATATCTGCACATTGTACATCTGTAGCTTCAATCATGCGTTCTTGTACTGCCGCTGGCAAAATATTCCCCGAACCTAAAAGCACCAACGCTATTATAGCCATAGCTACAATAAATCCCACCGCACCTAGAGACTTGAGTTTTTTCGAAGATTTAGTATTGGATTTTTTTCCGCTTACACGCGAAACAAACTGATTATTATTCAGTGCAGACCTTTCGCTCGACTTTAATAATTCATCAGCCGACATAACTAATATAATTATAACATACTTATGGAAAAAGTAAAGTTTTGTGTTATAATGATAAAATGGTTCATGTAGATAAAGTTATCCCTGGCGGTCAAGCTTTAGGTACTCTAGAAGATGGTCGTAAAATCTTTTTCTGGAATGCTCTTCCTGGCGAAGATGTTTCTGAATATGAGATTGTCAAGAAAAAATCCCATTACTATGAAGCTATTGCTACTAAAATAGAAAATCCATCAGAGTTTCGCACTAATCCCAAAGATCCTTGTTTTTTATCTACTTCACCTTGGCAAATTATTGACTGGGACTATGAAAATCAGCTTAAAACCGAACTTGTGGTAGAAATTTTCCGCGAGCATCAAATAGATATAACTAGGCCGCATATTTTTACTGACAACAACCCATATTATTATCGTAACAAAATGGAGTATGCCCTATATTGGAATAATGAAAAAAAGCTTATTGAGCTTGCTTTTCACCTTCGTGGCTCACATCGCAAAATACCTATTAATACTTCTTCTATTGAGCGCCCCGAAATTTTCGCTGCCGCCCAACGAATTATTAATGATTTGAATAGTAGACACGAAGAGGCTCGTAAGTATCAGTCAATCCTACTTCGTTGTAATCAAAACGGCGAAGTCTCCGGCGGCCTTTACGAAAACCACAAACCCCACCCAGTTTTTAAAAATCTCACCGATGATATTTTGGGGCAAACCTATTCTTACTCGCCTAATGGCTTTTTTCAGATTAATTTACCTGTTTACAAACTAGCTCTCAAAGAAATAAAAAAGCACATTAGTACGGATAATGTTTTGGACCTCTATGCCGGCGTCGGCACCATCGGTCTTTCCGTCGCCCGGGACCAGCAACTTACTCTAGTTGAAGTTGACAAAAGTGCTTATAAGGAATTGGAAAGGAATTGCTTCACAGGGCAAGGCGATACCACTTCTGAGGAGCATAATCACCGACGGGGTGATTACGAAGCGACCGAACCCCGCAACGGCGGGCGAGAGGGAGCGTTCCGAAGAAGTGATGTCGCCTTGCCTAAACCAATCCTAGCCAAATCTGAAGACGCATTAAATTTTGTCAACTTCAACCAGACTGTCATCCTTGATCCTCCACGTGCCGGCTGCGACGCCAAACTAATAGATAAATTACTAGAAATCACACCGCAAAAAATTATCTACCTTTCTTGTAATCCTGCCACTCAAGCCCGTGACGTTAAGATGTTGTTAGATAAATACAAGATAGAAGAAATTAAAACTTTCAATTTCTTCCCCCGCACCCCACATATCGAAAATCTCGTAATTCTCTCTTTAAAATAACCCCAGAATATGCTAAACTAGTTTTAGACGGAAAGGTGGCCGAGTGGTTTAAGGCGCACGCTTGGAAAGCGTGTGAACTCGCAAGGGTTCCGCAAGTTCGAATCTTGTCCTTTCCGCCAAAACCAAAACATGGAGACAAAGGTGAGCGAAAATAATATTGTTATTGAATTAAAAGGCCTAACCAAACGTTATGGTTACGGCGATACTGAATCATTTGCTTTAAAAGATTTTGATCTTACTATTAAACGTGGCGAATTCATTATGATTATGGGCCCTAGTGGTTGCGGTAAAACCACGTTACTTAATATCATTGGTTTGCTAGATCGTGCCACCAATGGTGAATATGTCCTTAATGGCGAAAATGTTGCCAGTATTTCTGCCCGTCGTCAAGCGCGTCTCCGTGCTAAAAAAATCGGTTTCATTTTTCAGAATTTTAATCTTATCGAAGATTTACCAATACTAGAAAATGTTGCTCTCCCCCTAATTTATGCTGGCTATCCAAAAACTGCACGCCTCAAAAACGCTTCCTCGGCCCTTAAACGCTTTCATTTGCAAGAGCGCGAATATTATTTCCCTTACCAACTTTCTGGTGGCCAACAGCAGCGTGTAGCTATTGCTCGCGCCATTGTTGGCAATCCAGAAATCATCCTAGCTGATGAACCTACTGGTAATTTGGATTCTCGTGCCTCCCATTCAGTGATGGAGGAGCTAAAAGCTATCCATGAAGAAGGTAATACTATTATTATGGTTACCCACAACCCAGCTCTTACCAGTTATGCCACGCGTGTAATTAATATGCTAGATGGTCAGATCGATACCGATGTTAAAACCGTAGAAGATCACAATCTTCCGCAGCCGATAGATGTCAAAATTAAAAAGCGAAAAGAAAAACCAGAAGTAATTCTTGGCAAAATAGAACCAACCAAAAAACGTAGACGTAAAAAATCACGGAGGAAAAAATAATGGCCCTACTCTTTAAAACTCATTTCAAACTCGCCAGGACCTCCATCAAAGAAAATCGTACACGCTCTTTCCTTACCTGTCTTGGTATTGCTATTGGTGTAGCCAGTATTATTCTTATTCTTTCCCTCATGGGTAGCATTTCTAATCTTGTTAAAAATGAAGTTAATGAAATTGGTTCAGATCTTATTGTGGTCCGTCCAAATTCTACTAAAAATTCCATCAATAACATTATTGAAGAATTAACTTCTTCTAATACTTTCCAGCAGTCTAGTCTTTCCCTTTCCGATATTGATACTATCTCCGGTTTAGATAATGTAGCGGCGGTAGCTCCTATATCTACTTCCGTAAATACCTTAGAGTCCGAGAAAAACACTTTCACTTCTGTACCAATTCTTGGCACTACACCAGATTTTGTTAAAATTGAGCCACTCGCACTCCGCTACGGTACATTCTTTACGGATAATAATAAAGAAAACGGCGTAGTTCTTGGTCACACACTTTCCTTGGCGCTATTTAATACTATCAATAGTACTGTGGGTAAAACCGTCTCCATCCTCGGTGAAAAATTTATGGTAGTAGGTGTTTTAGACGAAATAGAAAAATCCATTAATTTTGATAATGTAGATTTTGATAATGCACTTATTATGGATGTTCATACCCTAGATAAGTTACTTGGTTCCACCCAGATTCAACAAATTAATATCAAGGCTGCCAATACGGATAGTCTAGCCGCTATTTCAGGCAGTATTCATGATAAATTAAAAAATAGTAAATCTGGCGATGAAAACTTCTCTGTCGCTTACGGTGATGGAATTTCTCATCCGGCTAGCTCTCTCTTTACTATTGTCTCCGGTATGCTGGCGCTAGTGGCTACCATCTCTCTTGTTGTTGGCGGTATAGGTGTAATGAATATTATGTTAGTATCTGTCGCCGAACGTACGCACGAAATCGGCATCCGCAAAGCTGTCGGTGCTTCTTCGCGTAATATTTTGATGCAGTTCCTCTTCGAGGCTCTCATTCTCTCTATCTTTGGCGGTATCTTTGGTTTAATTCTGGGCTATGTCTTTGCCTTCTTAGTTTCTATTGTTACCCCATTTGCACCATATATTAGTTGGGAAATTCTCGCACTTACATTGCTCACCACTCTTGCTATCGGCATTATCTTTGGTATTTACCCAGCCCTTAAGGCCGCCTCAAAAAATCCAATCGAATCTCTCAAACATTATAGGTAGTTATGAAAGAATTGTTAGAAAAACTCCCATTTTATAATCAGGCTGTTTTGCCATACCACTATGCTCAATCTTTGGTCGCTGGCATTAAATATATTTTTCCCGGCAAAAAGCTACGCGTCATTGGCGTCACGGGTACCAATGGTAAGACAACTACTTCTTTCATGATTTGGCAAATGCTAAACCATGCCGGCTATAAAACCGGCCTCATGACTACCGTTGCTTGGGGTGTCAAAAAATTACAACCCGAGCTTAACCATATGACTACCGTCGACGCTTTTACCCTAAACGGTCGTATCGCTGATATTAAAAAACAAGGCGCTGAATTTTTAGTGCTCGAAGTTACCTCTCATGCTCTTGCGCAATTCCGTACTTTAGGCATACCTATTGAAGTTGCCGTATTCACCAATCTCACGCACGATCATCTAGATTACCACAAAACTATCGCCAACTATCGCGCCGCCAAAGGTAAATTATTTAAAAAAGCTAAATTTAGTATTCTTAATGCTGATGATTCTGCCACTGTCTATTATAAAAAACTAGCCAAATCATTTACCACCTATGGCATCAAGAAAGGCGATCATCGCGCTACCGATATCAAACTAAACGTTTCTGGCGTCAGTTATTCCTTAGATAATCTTCAAATCTCTACTCAAATTCCTGGCGAATTTAATGTTTATAATTCCATGGCCGCCGCATTGGTTGGTGAAAAACTTGGTCTTACTAATACTCAAATTGTAGATGGGATTAAATCGCTCACCTCGGTAGAAGGCCGCATGAATATCATAGACGAAGGTCAACCTTTTACCGTAATTGTGGACTACGCTCATGCGCCAGATGCTTTAGAAAAAGTTTTTACTTCCGTTAAAGGCCACAAAGGCAAAATTATTTCTGTACATGGTGGCGCAGGTCGTCGCGATCCTTCCACTCGTCCTATCCGTGGCGAAATTCTCGCCAAAAACTCTGATATCGTCATTATTACAGAAGACGATTCGCGTGATGAAGACCCTGAAAAAATCGCCGCGGGCTTCATAAAGGGCGCCGAAAAACAAGGTAAAATTTTAAATAAAGATTTATTCAAAGAGCTAGATCGCGCCAAGGCTATTGAACTCGCTATCAAGAAAGCCAAAAAAGGCGATCTAGTCTTAATCCTTGGCAAAGGCCACGAAAAAACTATTTTAAGAGCCGACGGCCCTCATGATTTTGAGGATATTAAGGTTGCACGTAAAATCTTGAAGAATATCTATTTGTAGCTAAACTATTCGCTATAAATAACTTAGTTTTATGAGTATTGAGCAAACCTGAGAAATCTTTTCTGAATTTTAGAAAAATCGACGCGCGAGACCCACATCCGGCGTGAGACGCGCGATTTTTCGTATAAAAATTTAGAAAAGACCTTCCCAGCGTGTAGCGAAGCACTCATAAAACTAAGTTATTTATATTATATATCTAAGGATTATACTCCGCGATTCCGTCTATAATATTATCAGTAGAAATTCCGAGTCCGCTCGCAATTGCTGCTGCACAGGCCATGTAAGACACGGCAGTTTCTCCGGTAATAAATGTCGCCACCGATATTACTTCGGATTTTAGCGACAACGTGGCTTCAGTTCCCTTCGGGTAAAGCTTAGAATTAAGAATTTTTACATCCGCTCCGCTTTGTCCAAATACCACAGTCTCTTTGCTGCCTTTAAATCCTGCAAAGGTATCATAGTTCAAATCATCGCCATTTAATACTACGATTTCTGGTTTCATGTCAAACAATGTTTTTTCGTTTTCTAAGTATTCTTCCGGTTCCATATCGTGTAGTCCTGCCGTCACAAAATTTGTCATTGCCGCCACATTTACTGGCAAACCATAGAATATATTATCGCGTAGCCCTTCTGCTGGCACCGTTACTATTACGTAGTTTGCGCCCGCTTTCCATGCGTCGCTCAAGAATTTATGTAGCATACCCATCTTAAACGGCTGGTCGCTTGCCAGTACTGCCACTTGTTCCCCGCTCGCGCGTAAAATTTCATGTACATAATGCGCCACCGTTACCTTGCCAGTTGTGCCGGTAATGGCGATTAGTTTCATATCTTTTGTTGGGTTGCCATAATAAGATTTCAGAAGTTTGGCTTTTACTTTTTGAGCCCCCGCCCTTACGCCACCATTTTTATTTTTCCCAGATTTACTTCTCTCGCGCTCTTTCATATCTTTATACTATCACTTTTCCAGCATCCCCGCAAATTCTGCCGGAATTTTCTTGCTATTTCCAAACCGTTTATGATAATATAAATATATATGCAGGAAGGTGATACAGAGCTTGGTGGGCTGCAAATTCCTCACGGAAACAACGTAAATCCACCCACACCCACTCCCGGCCCCCAGCCGGTAGCTTCTGCCGCTCCGCAAAATCCCCAGCCAGTACCTCAGTCATCTCCACAGCCTACTCCTCAATTATCCACCCCTCAATCTGTTAGCCAACCGGTTAGCCAACCAACAGATCGGCTATTTTCTCAAACCTTTTCGCCGAAAAATCATACTACAGATCAATCTATTATTGATAGTCAGGCACCTCAGCCTCAAGCTTTCGAGCAACAATTCCAATCTCAAATACAATCTTCCGCGCTCAGTGGTGGCGATATTATTATGGATACCCAACCCAGCAAAAAAACAAAAAAGAACAGAATTATTTTAATCAGTGTAATAATAATGTCGATGCTGGTCGCAGTAATTATTTGTGTTATTATTTTAATTGGCAGAAGTAAGGATGTTTCTGTAGATAACTCATTTGATAAATTTATAAACTATCTAACAAATGGGGATATTGCTAAAAGTCCCACAACTGATTTTGATATAAAAGATGAATATATGATAGATTATTACTATTTTTCTGGCAGCAAAGAAGAAAGACAGGCATATTTCAAACAATTAAAACAATTATGGGAAAATTTTGTTAAAAACGATGACACTAAAAGCGAGGTAGAAAAAGAGATAATCTCAGAAATCAATGACAATCTCAGTGTAATAAATCTCAGTATAGATAAAGGAATTATTCCAGCAGAAGAGATTTTTAGACAATATATAAAAGGCGGGGAGGATGGCGCAAGAACATATTATGAAGATTATTATGCATCGGAAAACAAAATGAATGAGATGGAAATGCAATACATATTTTATCAGGACAGTTATTTAAATGATATTTTAAATGTTATTAAATTATATATCGCTAATCAATGCGTAAACGGAGATAATATAGATGAAAAATGCGCAGAAGAAAAAGGCATTTACGAAACAGGAGATTATAAGCGGGTAGCAAATTCTCTACGCCTTATAGTTAATTATACAGACGAAGCCGAGGCGCAAGTAAAAAAATCTTGTGAAGAACTAATCAAAATTAGGACGAATGGGTGATGAAAAAAGCAAGCAGAACATTCCTTACTATCGCGGTGGCCCTAGTTGCGCTATTTAGCTTAACGGCTAAAACTTTAAACGTCAGTGCTTATACGTATAAAAAAGGTGCTGATGTCACAATTGATAAAATTGTAACCAATAACGCATACATCGCCGCATCAATATTCAAGGATTCCATAACACTTTTAACGCTTAACGATAATGGAGTGAAATCCATACTTTCAAATAGTGACGACTGCCACGTTCCTATGCCAAATACTATCATTAGAGCCAAAGATGGCAATAGTCCTAGATTAAGTTGCTATGATTTCCTCGTAGGCAAAGGTGATGAGTGGTCGGGCATTATGGACTTCCCTACATTTGAGAAAGATGTGACCACGTATGCTCAATATGCTGAATATTTAGAAGGGTTTGGGTATACAAAATTAAAAGATGAGGGCTGGACTAAAAAATGCGTTTTCGCGCAAATAGAAGACGCATCAAAAAGTGGCTCTGGGCCGGACACTAATAAAGAAAATACATCTGTGAAGATATGTGCAGATGTTCATGGATCAAGTGACAGAATGAAAGATGTTACCCAAGTTAGCGATAGCGATAAAAGTACTATCGAAGATTATTATTTAGACATTGAGCCGCGAGTTTATCCCAGTGATGATTATAATTTTAGACTTAGCAAGCACGGTAATACGATCTTTAATTTTTATACAAAAGCAACCGCGGCCGGGAATCCAGATCTGACATGGACAGAGTTTATAAAAAAGTGGGAGGATGGGGCTAAATCTGTAAATAGTGTACAGGTAACAATTAAACAATCTGATGAATCGGACTCAAATGCATCTAGTACCGATACTGTTGATCATAATACTGTATATGAAAAAGGTTCAGATGCACGAATTGTAGATAAGATACTTGGGACGGTTACTAATCTTCCACTATCTACGGCTGAAGTATATAATATATATAATCAATATCTCAACGATCAAGATAATGTCAATCTCAAATGTAGTGATACTTATGATTTTAAGAGCGATACCAACAATAAATGGTACAAAGTTCAAATCAAGCGTGATGGCAAGATAGTTGATAACTGTTGGGCTGCAGAAGCGAGACCGTATTCACCTATTAAATATACTGGTGCCAGTAAAACACCAAGTAGCTACGATCCTATAACTGGGCAAGATTCTTCAGCTAACACGTACTACTTCACGAGAGAAAATATGACTCTTGAGGAGATTATTAACCAAATCAATAAATTTGACTTAACCGCAATAGAGGGCGACATAAATGACATAAGTAATCCTTCTGCGAGTTCAAATGATCCTTCTGCGAACAAACCTTCTGAAAGTAATTCTTGCTATAATGCCGGCATAGAAGCTATGTCATGGATTATTTGCCCTGCTCTAAATAATACCTCAAATACAGTAGATGGAATCGAAGGCTATTTAAGAGATTGGCTTCAAATTAAAACCGTAGGGGAAGGCGGCATATTTGAAAACAGTAATGGTACACATCTTTATGATGGATGGAGTATCTTTCGTAATCTTGCTAATGGATTGTTAATCATAGTACTGTTAATAATAATATTTTCACAACTTACCGGTTACGGTATAGATAATTATGGTATTAAGAAAATGCTACCCAAACTAATTTTGATGGGCATTCTGATTAATCTTAGCTTCTTGTTTTGTCAACTCGCTGTAGATATTTCTAATATCCTAGGAGTGGGTCTAGATAATATGATGAAGGCGATTGCAGCAAATATGAACGGCGGTACGGCCCCAAACTATACAACATCCACAATAGTAACTGCTGTCTTGGGTGCAATTGCTGGAGCGGGCACGGTAGCCGGCGTCGCGGCCGGCGCCATTGGCGGCGGTGGAGTCATGATAGCGATAGTGTTATTGCTCGCATTATTGGTGGCCCTGATTGCGGTATTGATGTTCTTTGTAATGCTTAGTGCTAGAATAATTATAGTCGCCGTGTTTATTGTAATTTCTCCGGTAGCGTTCGCATTATATATTCTACCAAACACTCAAAACCTCTTCAAGAAATGGTGGAAAATCTTCGAGACTGCACTTGTAATTTATCCTATATGCGGAGCCTTATACGGCGCTAGCTACATAATTAAAGCCATCGTTGGCGGGGATAGCGGCGGTTTCATACCTGGGATTATAGCCGTAGTGGCCCCGTTTTTACCATTCTTAGCCTTGCCTACACTGCTTAGAGGGGCTATGGCTGGCCTCGGCGCGCTTGGAGGTACGCTCACCATGCTTGGCAATGGTCTTAGAAAAGGGGCGCAAAGTGGCTCTGGAGCAATACAGTCTGGCATCAAGAACTCTGAGCGCTATAAGTACAACGCTGACCGCATTGCTGAAAACCGTAGATTCCGCTGGGCTGAGCGCAATAGAAATAGCTCAAACCTTGCTACAAGACGCAAGGCCCAGACATTATTAAACGAACGCACGCAGCAAAGAGCACAGGACGCAGTCGGCGTTATTCCTGTTGATCAAGCATTAGCACAGCAAAGAGCAACAAGTCAGCGCCGATCGCAGGAAATTAAGAATTACACCGATCAATATAGTACATTGACGCGTAGTGCTATGGACACGGAGCTTCAGTCGGCCGCTGCGGCGTATAAAGCAGATAGAAATGAGCAAAATTCAATCCGCTTGCAGGCTGCAATTGCGGCGGCGGATGGCCGAGGAATGAACAGAGAGTTGCTAGGGGCATTAGGACAAGGGGGGGCAGGTATGTTAAATCTTTCAGGTAATGACAATAACGATCAGGCAATTCTTAATCAATTGGCCAGTAGTGGAAATAAAGTTTTAAATCAATTCGCTAAAACAAGATCTAAAAACGCCGCAACCTCTATGTCTTTGCACGATTTCGTAAATGGTGCAAATGCAGGTGACAATTTGGCAGATGTGTTCAATAGTAAGGGCGCAGAGATTATGAATGGTATGGATGATGACACGCTGTCATATATTAGCAGATCCGGCAGCGGCGCAGGCATTAATACGGAAACAATCCTCAATGCGGCTATGCAGACTTCTGATGCGAAAGAGCTTGCGCAGCTTAATAATATGCTTCGTAATAGGACTGGCTACAATATAAAAACCAGCGACTTTACTAAGATTAAATTTGATACATATAGTGCACTTAATCCGAGCGTATATGCTAATGCCGTAGCCGAACTTAGAAATGGTTCCGAAAGTAGCCAGCGAATAATCAGCCAGATGGATCAAAGAGTAAGGGCGGATCTTGGCCTATAATACGACTGGCAGTAGTCTACACTAAACAAATAGAGCTCATTTATATATTGATATCAAATCGATTCATAAGTATATGATTGCGGACTTCTTGAATTGCAAAAGGTTCTTACAATTTATCCCTTAGTTTAATGCTATCTTGGCAGAAGCGAGAGGATATATTATCCTCAGTGCTTCCTTCAGAAACAAAACAAGAGAGCAAGCTCTCTTCTTTCGCTTCTGGCGGAAGCGAGAGGATTCGAACCTCCGAGACGCTTGCGCGCCCACACGATTTCGAGTCGTGCGCCTTCAACCACTCGGCCACGCTTCCGTTTCCAATTTTAACACGATTTTCTGCAAAATGCCACACAAATCCCAAAAATATGTTATAATAAAAACGTCACCTCTATGGTGATGCTCATTTAATTTCTAGGTGGATGCGTAAAAACATCCACATATGTGTTGTTAGTCCCTAAAGGACATGCAATACACCATATATCAAGTGTGCACCCGTAGCTCAGCTGGATAGAGCGTTTGCTTGCGGAGCAAAAGGTCGTAGGTTCAAATCCTGTCGGGTGTACCAATCCAAAAATTAAAAAATCAGGCCACTAGGCCTTATTTTTTAATTCAATTTAATTCGTATTTTCTTAACTCACCGTTCTCAATCTTAAATGTCGCAAAGTCGGTATTCTCATCGTAACCCACAATATTAAAATGTAAATTCCTCAAAAGCCCCGCATGCGCCACAACCAATATTTTTGCATCATTGGGATATTTCCTTCTTAAATCATCCAAAAAATCCTTTGCCCTTGCTAGCATTGCGTTAACCGGCTCGATACCCATCCCACCAAAATCCAATTTTCTATCAAATATATCAATTCCGCCGGTAATTTCCATCCAAGTATCACCAATTTTACCTTCAATATCCCCAAAACATCTTTCACTCAAACGGTCGTCCAGAATGATTTTGTATTTCCCCTCGGTGGCAATTTTCGCCGTTTCATATGCCCGGCTTAAAGGCGAAGCAAAACACACATCAAAATTAATCTTGCCTACCTCATGACATAGCTCCTTTGCTTGGGCTATGCCAGTCGCATTAAGCGGAACATCGGTTTGTCCCTGCACTTTATGTTGCAAGTTCCAGTCCGTCTGTCCGTGTCGTGCCATATATAATTTCATAGTCTAATTATATCACTATGCTATAATTATCTTATGCAATGGGTCAAAATCACCGATATTATCCTTGTCGCGGCACTTGCCGTCTTTGCAGTTTTTGCTATTCTTGGCCTCTACCAGTGGATTAAGCGCAAATCCCTCAAAAAAGTCGACAAGCCTTTGCTTCTTTCTCTAATTCCCCTCTCTCTTATGGCTGCTACTTTTATCATTTTTGAAAAATTCCTCGTCCTTAACACTCGCCCCAACGGCTCTGGCGAGCCATCCTTCCCTTCCACTCACACCATGGTTGTCGCCACCATTTTCCTGCTCACCGCTATTATTCTTCCCAACTATATCAAATCCAAAACTGCCCGCATTATCATGGATATCGTCATGCTACTTTTCATCATTCTCGTTTCCATCGGCCGCGTTCTTGCTAATATGCACTGGGTTTCCGATGTTGTCGGTGGCCTAATTTTTGCCGCAATCTTCGCAGTCATTTATTATTTAATTTTAAGGAGAGCCAAACATGCCTAGTATTTTTACCAAAATCATCCAGGGTGAAATTCCCTGCTACAAAATCTACGAAGACGATAAAACTTTCGCTTTTCTCGATATCCACCCAGAATCTAAAGGTCATGTCTTGGTCATCCCTAAAAACGAAGTCGACAAAATCTACGAGCTCTCAGACGAAGATTATCAGGCCCTCATGGCTACAGTCAAAAAACTTAGCCAACATATGGAAAAAGTTTTGGGTCAACGTACCCTCTGGAAAGTTGTTGGTACCGATGTTCCTCATGCTCACGTTCACCTCATGCCGCTAGATGAGTCTTGGCAATATGGCCACACCCTCGAATTCACACCTGAAGAATTCGAACAAATTCGTGCTCAGTTAGAATATCACGAATAGTAAAAGCCCCGCTCATCCAAGCGGGGCAAATCAACGGATTATTAATCGGTAATAACTGGCGCATATGGCGGTCTACCGTCATCCACGACAATCCTATATCCAGGTACCAATATCGGTGACCCGTCACTTCTCTGGCCGCGCGGTACCATAGCCTCCTCCGGCCCAGATATTATTTCATATCCTTTTTGCCTTAGCTCCTCGGCCACCTCTAGAGCATAGTTATATCCGTTTTCTTTAACTGTGGAGTAAGATTCTCTCATCTCTTTGTTGCACCTCCAATAAAAAATTCTAGAGCCTCAAAATCAAACCTCCATCATTATCTTATCATATCTCTACGAAATATGGTAAAATATAACTATGAAATTTGCATCGAGTTACGAACCAGGAGAATATGAAAGTGATATTTACGGTGCTTGGGAAGTCAGCGATATCTTCGCCCCGTCTACCCCTACCGTGCCGGTAGATAATAACGGTGATGGCAAAGATGACCGCGACAATAAAAATACATATAGCATCGTCATGCCCCCACCCAATGCCAATGGTAATCTCCATATTGGTCACGGCCTCACTATTGCCCTGGAAGATTCCCTTACTCGCTACTACCGCCTGAAAGGCAAATCTACTTGGTATATCCCCGGCGCAGATCATGCTGGCTTTGAAACCTGGGTCGTCTATGAGCGCAATCTGGAAAAACAAGGCCACACTCGTTTCGAATATGACCGCAACGAGCTTTATGCTCGCGTTTGGGATTTTGTCGCTGAGCAGCGTGGCAACATGGAGTTACAGCTCCGTGCTCTTGGCGCCTCTTGTTCCTGGAATGACCTCACTTTCACCCTAGATGAAAACGTCATCGATCGCGTCTACACCACCTTTGAAAAAATGTGGAATGATGGCATGATTTACCGGGGTGAAAAACTCGTTAATTTCTGCCCGAAGCATCAAACTGCCTTCGCTGATATTGAGGTGGAGCACAAAGACGAAAAAGGTACTCTTTGGGATATCGCTTACACTTACGATGGTGGCGAAATTATTGTTTCTACCACCCGTCCTGAAACCCTTTTTGGTGATGCTGCCGTGGCTGTTAACCCCGAAGATAAGCGTTACAAAGATCTAATTGGCAAAACCGTCCATCTTCCACTCGCTAATAAAGAAATCCCCATTATTGCCGACGAACACGCCGATCCAGAATATGGCACCGGCGCCGTAAAAATCACCCCGGCTCACGACTTCGATGATTTTGAGGTGGGCGAGCGCCATAATCTTGAACGCATCAAGGTGATTGCTGAAAATGGTACCATGATTAACGTCCCAGAAAAATACTACGGCCTCACCACTGCCGAATGTCGCAAGCAAGTCTTAAAAGATCTCAAAGCTGCTGATCTCTTCAGGGGCGAAAAACAACTCGTTCACTCTGTGGCACACTGCTACAAATGTGGCACCGTACTTGAGCCTATGCTCAAAGAACAATGGTTTGTAGATGTTGAAAAACTTGCCAGTGTCGCCATCAAGCATCTAGAGAAAAATGAGATCAAGTTCCACCCGGCAAACAAGCAAAAAGTTCTTATTAATTATCTCAAAAACCTTAAAGACTGGAACATCTCCCGCCAAATTCCTTGGGGTATTGCTATTCCGATGTTCCGCCGCGTTACCGATGCTGCCACCGATGAGCCAGATTGGATCTTTGACCGCCGCACCCACCTCAAAGAGATTGAAGTTGCCGGCGTAAAATATGTCCGCGATGAGGATACTTTTGATACCTGGTTCTCTTCTAGCCATTGGCCAATTGTTTGCACCAACTGGACGGAAGATAATTTCAACCCCTATTACCCGCTAAACGTCATGGAAACTGGCGCCGACATATTATTTGCCTGGGTTGCCCGCATGATCATGATGGGGCTCTATGTCACTGGCGAAGTACCGTTTAAAGAAGTTTACCTCCATGGTTTAGTATTAGATGCTCACGGGCAAAAGATGAGTAAATCAAAGGGCAACGTAATCAATCCAATGGATTTAGTTGCAAAATATGGTTCTGATGCCTTTCGCCTTGGCATTCTCCGTGGTCGTTCCGCCGGTATGAACCAAGCCTTCTCCGAACAATCCGTCATCTCTGGCCGCAACCTCTGCAACAAACTCTGGAACATCTCCCGCCTCGTTCAATCTATTGTTGACGAGAGTTCCATGGAGTTTGAAAATACTTTCATCGAAGGGGGTTCGGAGCCTGGCAAGGCGAGAAGTAGCGCCGAAACCCCTGTGGCAGACCACCGAAGGAGTCGAGCGAAGAACGAACTCGTTCGTTCTTCCGAGACGACGCCTAGTGGACGACTTTTATCGACAGGGGTTTCGGACGCGCCCCAAGAGGAAAGTATTTCAAACTCTTACTCTACGGATAATATGGGCGAAGACTGGATCTGCCGCGAAATCAACGACTGCCTCAAGCAAGTAGAGGTCTCAATGAAAAATTACCGTTTTGCTGAAGCTGTAGAGGTCTTATATCAGACTATCTGGGATAAATATGCCGACTGGTTCCTAGAAAGTCAAAAAATCTTCAAAAATACTGGCCTCTTAAAACAGACTCTAGAAACAATCCTTATTGCCCTGCATCCTTTCGCTCCGTTTGTTACTGAGGCCATTTGGCAAAATCTTTCCTGGACAGACGGCTTTATCGCTACCGCAAAATGGCCAAATAAGCTTAAATTTGACCCTATCAGCGCCGCCGAGTTCGAAAGCCTAATCTCAGTCGTATCCGAGGTTAGAGGCACTTTGCAGGCCCTTCCAGGTACCAATAATGCTAAAAAATACAGCCTGTTATATGGCAATGATAGCCTCGTAGAGGATAATTTACTGCTCATCCGCACTCTTACCAAGGTTCCAGCCATTAATAGCCTAGACGGCCAGCCACGGGGTCTACGGCTTGCACTCGCAAATCACGAGCTGTATTTAGACGTTCCCGAAAAGGTTGTTACAGAGTATAAAGATGCTCTTACTGAAAAAATTCTCTCTGTCGGCCGTGAGTTGGACGCATTAAATGCTCGCATGGCCAACCCTAATTATGTAGAAAAAGCCCCAGAACACCTCGTTAAAGAGACAAAAGATCAAATCAAAGAGAAAGAATCCCTTATCTCTCGTCTCAAATCTCAACTCGAGCTAATATAAACAAGAACAAAAAATACCAAAATAGCCCTCAAGGGCTATTTTTTCGAATAACTACCACGACATTACTCTTAAATTAATTACCCGCGGAACTTTCTGTATTCCCTACTCCCCTTCACAATCATATATACCGTTATAATTAGCACTACAACTATCACCAATACCCCAGTTATCCTATTAGAGGTTATAAAGATCTGGATTAAATCGTCAATTGCTTTTTCCATCTCTGCCGATGCGCTCGCTATCCCGCTCACCCCCTCTAAAGCTTTTCTGGCCTCCTCAATTGCTTGCGCTCCATAGCTTGCTATCATGGCTGTCTGTAGCATCAATATAGATACCGTTGCGCCTATTAGCTGTATGCTGTTTTCCGCCATCGCTATAACGTTTTTCTTTCGCCACTGTTTTACTATTCCTATTGCCGCTGAAATCAATAAATAAAAAGTCCAAAACGTCACGCCTGCTGCTATTATTGGGCTATAATTTCGTACGGCAACCCCAGGTGTCGCTATCATGATAGCTATTATTGCAATTAATGCCAAATTAGCCAGAGTTAATGCCCATCCTGATATCCGGAATATCTTCCAGGCTTCTCGCCCCTGTTTTTCATGTGATAACCCGACATACAAATTTACAGATGTTAGCACGGCATAGTATACTCCTAGTGCCGTAAACCACACGGACTCATAGCGTATCCCACCGTATAATTGAAAAGCCACGAAGAAATAATTCACCGCCGTGCTTGCGTATAATCTTGCTTTTTCCCTGGTGTCTCTCTCTTTTATTATTTTTCTCACCAAAGATACGACTTTGCTTTTCTTAAAATCGAATAATTTACCCGCCATTTATTGCATTATATCATCTATGTCTAAAGGTCTAAAATATGGAGAAAATATTGACAAAAGTAACCATATGTGCTATAATCAAGACAAGTTAGTCAAAATGGGAGGCTAACTCGCACTCACTCGCGTATGCGTTTGAGAATATTTACAAAGGAGGTGCTCGTATGAGCATCAATTTCACGAAAAATGTAAACCCCGCAACCGTCGGCACATTATGCCTCAATATCATGGGCGGTCCAAGCGCAGACAGACTTATTGATGCATTTAAGTATGCATACGGCGAGAACCATGTCAGGGCAAAATTCACCATCACCGGCAAAGGTGCCAATGAATTAAAAACCGAGAACGATATCATGGATTGTAGTCTTCGCATCCAGTCCCTGGAGCACGAAGACGGTTCCGGACACTCGTTCAATATGAAAGGGGCAATCGAGGACGCCTCGGCGGGCAATACGAAAATTCCATTCCACAACCTGAAGTTTACAGGCTATTACAACGCCCAACTCCGCATCGGTCACCTCGTGATCTTTCATCAGTAATCCCATCCCATCCGCCCAGGCATCCGCCTGGGCATTTTCTTGCTAAATTATTCTGCTAAGATTTTTCAGATGGCAAAAGCGCCGCCTAGTATAAGCGGCGCGCGTATTCTACAGTTTAGACCTCGCGATTAGCTCAAGAACGTATAATATAAAATCTCGTATAGCATAGGTAGTATCCACCACCGTACCGATAATTAATATCAGCAATCCATCGGCAAACGCCCTGGTATCCAGTTTTACATTGATTCCCTTTTTATGTATCTTGCGTTTGGCCTTGCGGATTAACCGCTTATTAGATGAATACTGAGTCGTATCGAAACGAATTTCGCACATCTGGTTATTTCCTGCCAGACTAATTCCATTCATCCCTGTAGGCATACTTTTCACCCCCTATCATAATAAAGTGCAATTTCACCATTTTAGCATAATTTATGCCTTTATGCAACTATAGAACCATAAGAATTTTATTTTTTGTTAAACTTATTCAGATTAAACAGCGGTTTTTTATCGCCATCTATAATTCCCTGCGCCTCGCGCATCAGCCGCTCCAAGGCCACATCGGATGAGGCCGAGCCCACGTGCACCGTCCGCACTACTCTTCCCTGCTCCTTGTAGCATACTTGCACCCCAGTCGCCCCCGAAGTCGTTTTAAATTTCCTTATATAGGCCATAAGTCGATTGTATCATATTTTAATTTAAGCCCCTCGAAGGGGGTTCGGAGCCTGGTAAGGCGAGAAGTAGCACTGCCCGCCCGTGGCGACGGGCCGGGCGGACGCGCCCCGAGAGAGGCTTAAATTGAGATATGCACAGCAATTCCCCACCTTTTTCCACCAAACCACAAGAACTTTTGCGGGCTATTCCCCTTATGCCTAGCAACCACCGCGCCTAGCAACCCAACTTGACAAACCATTCCGCTTCCGCTAAAATTAAACCAACAACTGGCAACCTCACACACAGTTGGGAGAATTCGATTAATTTTCCACCGACAGAACACATGTATCTGGCCGGCAATTATGCTTGTGCAATAAAATAATACGCTTAAGCTGTCAAAAAAATTCACGTGTTCCAAGAGGTGTGAAATAAATTTTGATGATATAATGAAAAATATGCAAAATCCGATTACGCAATCTAAAGCTTGGCAAAAATTTCAAGAAGATCTGGGCGAAACTAGCTTTCTAGAACAGGGAACTGACTATCAATATTTAGCCATCCTCAAGAAAACCCCAGTCGGGAATTACTTATATCTGCCTTATGGCCCAATAGCCAAAGATAAAAAAGCATTTCAGGCTGCACTAAAATCGTTAAGCGCCTTAGCTAAGAAACACCAGGCTATCTTTATTCGTATTGAGCCACAAAACCCTGATTTTATTAAATACCTGCCGGCAAATACCAAGAAAACCAAAGATCTAAACCCCAAAGACACCTGGGTACTAGATATTACTCCTGATAAAGCCACAATTCTTACCAATTTTTCCCAGGGCACCCGTACTCGTTATAATACCTACGCAAAAAAAGGTCTTACAGTGGAGTCCACCAAAGATCCGGCTCAGATTAAACACTTAGTAGAATTACAAAACAAGCTCTTCAAGACCAAAAACCTCAATTCTTTCAGTGAACATTATCTTAAAACTGAGCTTGCCCAGCCTTTTGCTACCCTATATTTGGTAAAATATCATTTACCAGCGGGGCAGGAAAGGGAAGAAAACACTCCCAAGGATGGCCAAATTCTTGCTGCCAGTCTCTTCTTCGATTATCAAGACACGCGCTATTATATGCAGTCTGCCGCCGATATCGATTACAAAAAACTCCCCGCTACCGTAGCACTCCTCACTACCGCACTTTTCGATGCCAAAGAGCAGGGAATTAAGTTTTTCGATTTCTGGGGCATCGCTCCAGAAGGCGCACCGGATAGTCACCCCTGGAAAGGCTTCACTAAGTTCAAACAATCCTTTGGCGGCGCCCCAGTAGAATACGCCGGCACGTACGATATCGTCTTAAAACCAATCAAATATCATTTTTACCAACTAACTCGTCGGCTCAACCGCTTTATCCGCAGGCATTAGTGTTATAATAGTCTTATGATTTTTACTACTATCACCGAGCCAGAATTTCGCAAATTTGCCGATCAGTCACCCTATAAATCTTTCATGCAGACTCCCGAAATCGCCAAATTGAGGGAAAAATCTGGCTGGACGGTTTACTATTTCGCCGTCAAAGAAGGTGATCAAATCCTCGCTGCCACTATGGCCGTGGCCAAGCCTACTTTTCTTGGTAAATCTACATTTTACACCCCTGGCGGCCCCCTAGTAGATTATGAAAATACCGCCTTGCTCAATTTTTTCGTCAAAAATCTCAAAAAGTACGCCAAATCTCATAATGGCTACATTCTCCAGATAGACCCTTATTACGAGCTCATAGAACGCGATAGGGAAGGAGATATTGTAGAAGGTGGGTTCAACCGCACTCGAGCCCTAAAATCGCTAGAAAGCCTCGGTTTTCGCCCTATGCCGCATACTTCTCAACCTAAGTATCTCTTTGTGATGGATATTAATGGCCGCACTCCAAATGAACTCTTCGCCAGTTTTAAACAAAATACCCGTAATCTTGTCAGTCGTACCACCAGAAACGGCATCAAAGTCCGCGAGCTTACCAGAAAAGAACTAGATATTTTCAAACAAATTACCGAAGCTACGTCCGAACGTCGTCATTTTAATGATCGTTCACTCGAATATTATCAGCAAATGTACGATTTATTCCATAAAAAAGGCGAAGTGAAATTCATAGTAGCCGAGGTAGATATAGACGGCAAAACTACGCCATTATCTGCCGCCATGTTCATGACTTATGGCGATGAAGTTATCTATCTTTTCTCTGGTAGCGACGCAAAATATATGAAAGAGTACAATGCCCAATACGCCATCCAATGGTACATGATCAAATATGCCGCCGAACATGGTTACAAAAAATACAATTTTTATGGTATCCAAGGCTTGCCAGATCCCAAGGCCAAAGATTACGGTATTTACAGGTTCAAAAAAGGTTTTGGTGGTCAAGTTGTCGAGCTAATTGGCTCTTTTGAGCTTCCACTCAACTTTTTCTACTATCTCCACTCTATTCTTGCCAAACTCCGCCACCATTAATTACTTTATCAGGGGTGATTTTTGCTTGCGCTAACTTTTTTCTGTGTGCTATAATTAGGATGTTACAAGTTAATGGTTTTGAAGCGCTGATATTTTAATATCAGACTAACCTGAATATCAATGGCATCGCAAGGAAGCCTAGATTTGGGTTAGTTCAATTGGCGCAAATCATTAGCTTGTAACACCCTTGCGGTGCCATTTTTGTTAATCCCCATTAATATAGTGGCACCACATGGGGGATGTAAAGCTAAATAAGCGAGGTAAACCTATGGATCATAGCAAAATATCAACCAGCAGAGCTGATTTCTTTTACTATTTTTTCCGTAACTTCACTTTTGCACTTATGCTCATTTTATTGCTATCAGTTATGGCTCTATCCTTGTCGTGCGCCTCTGCCGATAATTCTTCCTTAGATAATATCATGGTCTCTATCCCTAGTTCCTGTACACTTGGCGCTACGGTCAACGCAGAGCACTCCCTTAGTACCCTAGGCGGTACATACGCGGATAATATTGGTAGTACTACCCTTAAAACTCTCTGTAATGATGCTAATGGCTTTGCTATTTATGCTATAGGCAGCAGCCGTAGCAGTGAAGGCAGTACCGTTCTCGCTAGCAGCCTAGGCGAAAAATATGATATTATCACTGGCACCGCTACCTCCGGCAACACTTCCAATTGGGCTATGAAACTCACTACTGATTCCGAGGCTACATACCCTATTACGTTAGAATCAAACTTTGCCACCGGCAGCTATGTCTCCGTCCCTGGTACCTGGACTAAAGTCGCCAGTCGCACTTCCGGTACCGATACCGCTACCGAGGCCGAAGTCGCCACCGGTGCTTCTCTAAACACTACATATTCTGTTTATGTTACTCCGGCTCAGCCCGCCGGTACCTATATAGGCCAGGTTAAATATGTTCTTCTTCATCCTAATACCAATGAAAATTTCATGACTCTAGAAATGGCTTTTGATAGATACGTTGGTCCAGAGCATAAGATTAGCCTAGACGGCTCCGCTACTGCACCTAAATATTATCGTATGCAAGATATGACTAGCGAAATCTGCCAAGCTGCCACTGCCATGGGTGGCGGCGCTCAGATGCAGCTTATAGACGACCGCATCAATCTAGATGGCGAAAAACGTCTTTATTGGGCAGCCAAGCTCGCCGACGGTAACTGTTGGATGACCCAAAACCTAGATCTAGATTTGATCGCCGGCCACACCTATACTCACGCCGATACCGATCTTGGCTGGAGTCCTAATAATTTTGATGCTAATGCCACCTGGACTCTCACTGGCGGCCCCTCCACCATTGCATGGGATATCGAATCCGGCAAGTTTACTGGTTGGCAAAACAGTGGTACACTTCCATATTCTGCCGATCCAGGTGAGAAATATTACTATACCTCCAATTCCACGGCCGACGATATCCAATATACCTCCTTGCAAGATTGCGTCAATGCTGGTCACACAGATTGTGAGCACTATCACGTCGGCAACTACTATAACTGGACTACCGCAATAGCTAGCAATGATAGCTCCGTATCTCAAAGTGGTGGCAACATCCAAAGCTCTATTTGTCCAGCAGGATGGCGTTTATCCAATGTTGTTAATAATGACGAATTTAGTAATTTATTAGTTTATTACGATATTATTACGGCTAAAGACTCCGATACTTACAGTACAAATGGTTTTGACGCTATTCGTGTAACGCCACTTTATTTCGTTCGGGCGGGATCTATCTATGAAGGCTCTATCGATAACGTTAAATCCAGTGGATATTACTATTCCGCTAGCGTACAAGGTTCCAATGGCGCTTACTATCTCAGTTTCAGCAAAAGCAATATTCGCACAAGATTTTGGAACAGTTACCGCCAATATAGATACAGTGGCCAATCCGTCCGCTGTCTCGCCCGCTAGCCTAAAATACCTAGTACGCCTCTCGCATGGAGTTGAAAATATCCTCAATATACGCTACAATCACCCCTAGGCAAATTCCGGCGAGAAAGGAGTAAAATTTACCTTAATAATCTGACGGTAGAAAGGAGAGTTCTTGTAGATGACACTTTCAATAAGTCTGGGGCGATTGCACCTCGAGATAAGATTAAAAATCGCCTCCAGAAGACGGAAGCGATAATCTTAATAGAACTTAGCTAAATTTTAATTCATAGACTCACAAAAGTCAAGTCGGGTTTGCTTGAACCCGTCAGATACCCGCCCAAAGGGCCCGGCCCCGCGGGCGGTTTTTCGTGTGACTATGCTATAATTTCTTTATGAAACTTACTGGGCTCACAGGTAAAGAAGTCGCCGAAAAAACTCGCCAAGGCCGTATCAATCGCGCCCCTAGGAAACAGTCTAACTCCATCGGCAAAATCATCCTTAAAAACACTCTCACTATCTTTAATTTTGTCAACCTCGCCCTTGCCTCCATGGTCTTTCTTGTCGGTAGCTACAAAAACCTTCTTTTCATCTTTATCGCCATCGCCAACACCCTCATTAGCATCGTCAACGAAATTCGCGCCAAGCGTACCATCGACAAAATGCGACTTATCTCTGAACAAAGGCCTACGGTTATCAGAAATGGTCAAATTCGCCAAATCGGCCAAGAGCAAATCGTCGACGGCGATCTCCTCGTCCTCTCCATAGGCGACCAAATCATTGTAGACAGCCAAATCATTGAGGGGGAAGTAGAGGTTAATGAATCTTTCATCACTGGTGAATCCGATAATATTTTGAAACATCCAGGCGACAAGCTTATTTCTGGCAGCTTCATCGTTTCTGGCGCTTGCAAAGCCACCGCTGTCGCTGTTGGCGCTGATAATTTCATCAGTAAACTAGAGTCCACCGCCCACACCATCAAGACTGCCGATTCCAAGCTTTTCACGCTCATGAACAACATCGTCAAATACATCTCTTATGCCCTTATCCCCATCGGCGCGCTTTTACTTTGGGCACGTTTCCGCGTTCCCGGCACCACTACAGAGGTGGCAGTCACCAGTACGGTTGCCGCACTCATCAATATGATCCCTGAAGGCCTTATTCTCCTTACTTCTTCTGTCCTTGCCCTTGCTACTATCCGTCTCAGTCGCAAAAAAGTCTTAGTGCAAGATCTTTACTCTATCGAGACTCTCGCTCGCGTAGATTGCATCTGTTTAGATAAAACCGGCACCCTCACCACCGGCAAAATGCGTGTTAAAGAGCTAATCCCAGCCAAAGGTCAGTCAAAAAATGCCCTTGAGAATGCGCTAAAGGCTATTTTAAGCAATTCTAGCGCCGATACCGCTACTTCACTCGCTTTGAAGTCAAAACTGCTAAAAACGGCCAAATTTAAGCCCACAGAGCAAATCCTCGAAACCATCCCGTTCTCCTCTGACCGCAAATACTCCGGTGTCGTCACCCAAAAAGCCACCTATCTCATGGGCGCTGTTGAATTCGTCACCAAAGACAAAAATGCTATTGAGTTAGTCAATTCTGCCGCCGGCCAATACCGTGCCATAGCCGTAGTTAAACGTGCCATATCGACGGGTGACGGAGCTGGGGGGACCACCGCCGCGCGGAGGCGCAAGCCGAGCACGGTGGGGGAAACTGCGACGGCAGGACCCGTCGAGGATAGCGTCTTTCTGGGTTTTGTCTTATTGGAAGACGAACTTCGCCGTGACGCTCCCGAAATCATCAACTATTTCTATCGTAACGACATTACCGTCAAGATCATCTCCGGCGACAACCTCTCCACCGTAGAGACCATTGCCGCTAAAGTTGGCGTTAAAGATATCCATGGCATAGATTTGTCCACCATCAAGGGTTCACCAGATTACAATAAATTAGTCAAAACCTATAATATTTTTACTCGCGTCAAACCTGCTCAAAAGAAATCCCTTATCCAAGCCTTTAAAAAACAGGGAAATACTGTCGCTATGACTGGCGATGGCGTCAACGATATCCTGGCCATGAAAGAAGCCGACGTCAGCCTCGCCATCGGCGAAGGTTCCGATGCTGCCCGTCGTAGCGCTAAAATGGTTCTCTTAGGCTCCGATTTTTCTTCTGTCCCCAGCATTATAGATGAAGGCCGCCAATCCATCAATAACCTCGAGCGCTCCACTGCTCTCTTTCTCGCTAAGACCATCTATGCCTCTATTCTCGCCGTCATTTTTGTCTTTCTCCCTATGCAATACCCCTTCACCCCCATTGAAATGTCGCTGCTAAACTTTGCCTGTATCGGCTTCCCGGGTTTGGTACTGGCCCTAGAAAAAAACACCAACCGCATCAAAAACAATTTCACCAGAAATATTCTCACCTATTCCTTCCCAATTGGTCTCACGGTTTCTTTCTGCATGGCTACGCTTTCCATTGTTTCTCACCTTCAGGGCTTTTCTCACCCAGAGCTTACTACTATCTCTGTCTTTGTTACCTTTACTATCGACCTTGTTCTCATCTATTGGATTTCTCGTCCACTCAACAAACTCCGTGCCGGCTTATTCTTTACGATTATTGGCATTATGGTAGCCGCCTTTGCCGTACCCCTTATTCGCGACTTCTTCGAATTTGTCCTACTCACCCCAGATAATTTTATTGTCATGTTGGTAATTATTGGTTCGGGCCTAGTAATTTTTGAAGCTATGCGCCGTCTCATGCAAAAAATCACCGCTCGCATTTTCGCCGCTGCACCCCATCGCAACCTCTAGTTGACAAACCATAACAAATATGCTAATATTATGCAGAGGTCCGAAATCCTCACTGGATTTTTATCCCTCACCAAAATTTGCCGGCGGGCAAAAACGCAAGGAGGTATCTTATGAATACCAAGAACATTACCATCAGAGAAGGATTAAAAACTCTCAAGACCGAAAGCGCCGATAATTTTGAGCTTAGCGTTACAAAGCTCTTTATCTATGGGTTGCGATTCGCCAACAGCACATTCGCAATTCCTGCTCTGCAAGAGCTTAGCTATCGTGACGCGAGCGATGTTATCGTCAAACACTTAGATGCGCTAATCAGCATCGGAGCAATCAAGCCAGAAAGTGTGTTTGCTACCACCTTAGCCAGCGCCCTTTGCGAACTGGACCGCACTGCCGATCCTTTCCTTTGTATCTACGGCAAAGCTCTGCGCGACGAGGGCATTTTTATGGGTCCCACCGCGTGGATTCAGGCAAACGCCAAGCGTTACCAACGCTTTCATCGTTCCGGTATGGTGCAACGCGCCAAGCCTTGGGCGAGAAAGTGGGTTGAGATGTCCGAACCTGAGAAAGATGAAAACATCCCTAACAAGCCTTTCGGTCAAGATGAAGCTCTCGTCATTCCTGAAGTCGTAGATGACGACGGCTAAGCGTCTTCAATACCCCCAGCCCTGTGCTGGGGGTATTTACTTTTCTATAGATATTCTCGGATAAATGTTTAGACTATACGGATCCACCGGCTTTAACCCTGAAATAATCTCATAATATGCTGCTGCTGCCACCATTGCCCCGTTATCACCAGAAAGGGAAGGCTCCGGGAAATACGCCTCCGGTAGAGCTTCGCGGAGAGCCTTGTTCGCGCTTACTCCACCCGCAATCACTACAGATTGCACATCTGGATACTGCTCCATTGCTAAGGCTAATTTTTCACATAATATCTCCACCGCAGTTTTCTGAAACGATGCCGCAAAATCTGCCACCTGTTTTTTAGACAGGTGATTTTTTAAGTCATAACTTGGGTGTGAAATCGGCAACCCCAATTCCTTTTGCACCGCGCGCAAAACTGCCGTTTTTAGTCCCGAGAACGAAAAATCTAGCCCTCCCACCTTTGGGTGTGGCAACTTATATTTTTCTGCATCGCCGTCTAGAGCAGCTTTCGCGATAGCCGGTCCACCAGGATATGGTAACCCCAGTATCTTCGCCACTTTATCAAAACACTCCCCCACTGCATCGTCTCTAGTCGTACCAACTATTTCAAACTGATTATGTGCCGGCATATACAGAATTTGCGTATGTCCCCCTGAAATCACTAAGGCAATAAGAGGAAACTGGGGTGTTTGGGAAACCAGAACCTGTCTTTTCTGAAGCATAAAGTTTTGATTTGAATTTTCAACACCTATATTCCTGCCGGGCCGGACAGGTTCGCCCCGTAGGGGCGGTTCTGCCCGTGACCCAGCGTATGAGGTGCTTGAAAATTCAAGTCCCGCTGAAGAAAAGACAGGTTTGGTTTCTTCGGCATTGCTTAGCCAATTCGCATACACATGTGATTTCAGGTGATGTACCGCATATAATGGCTTATTGTGTAAAATCGCTAATGTCCTAGCCGTCAGCGTGCCAATCAGCAAGGAACCAAGTAGCCCCGGCGCATGCGTCACCGCTATCGCGTCAATATCGTCCCAAGTACATTCCGCATCAGAGAGCGCCTTTTTCACGACTGGCATCATTACCTCTAGATGATTCCTAGCTGCCACCTCTGGTATCACGCCACCATACTCTGCAAAAATATCTATCTGAGAAACCACTACATTGGATAAAATCCGCACGCCATCTTCTACTACGGCCGCCGCCGTCTCGTCACAACTTGTTTCAATTCCCAGTATTTTCATATCTTAATTATATCACAGAACGAATAATTATTCGTGATGATATGGCCCTCCACTCATAATCTGCGATGCTCTGTATATCTGTTCTGTACAGACTACGCGTGCTATTCCATGCGGATATACTAGCTTAGAAAAACTCCATACAAAATCCGCCTTTTCCCGCACCTCTGGAACAAAGCCATACGCTCCTCCTATCAAAATTACAACTTCTCGCCCATCGGTAAATGCTTTTTCTAATCTCTGAGAAAATTCGGGTGATGATATATTTTTACCTCGCTCATCGCAACAAATCACATATTCTCGCCCTGTAAACGGCCATTCGGCTAGATACTTTTCCAATTTTTCTTCCGGCATAAAATTCCATACCACATCAAAAGGTTTGCGTAGGCGTTTCTCATATTCAGCGCATGCCTCCGCCACCCATCCCGCATTTTTCTTCCCGCCGGCAATAATTTTTATCATACCAATATTATACCATAGAACCTAGTAAAATATTGACAAAAATAAAATACTATGGTATACTAGAAGTTAATACCGTAAGCAGAAACCATTAGATTATTAGGAGGTGCATATAATAATGGAATGTGTGGTATTAAAGAAAACTGCAGGTTTAGACGAAGCGTTGGAGCCTATTGTTGCGCTCCCTCAGCCGGTATGCATAGTTGTTATTAGGAACGGCTATGATATGGCGCACGACCGCATATATCGTCAGGTAGCCGCAAAAATCGGCCAGCAGATTCCGATAATGTGTCAAGGAGATGTCTCTTGGGCCGTAGAGGACATGCTGAAGAAGGGTAAAAACGCTATCTTGTCGATAAACGACAACGTGCCCGGAGATTTGCACAAAACGATTTCTGGTCTCCGCATCATTGCGGACCAATTGCGGGGTAGCGTCGCGGGCATTCGCATAGAATCTGCCTTGCGTTCTGGCAATTTTACGGCAAATAGTGAGATAAACTCACACGTCGGTAATTTAGACTGTTTAATTACAGTCACCTGCAACTAACACTCTGCCCTCGCTCATCGAGCGGGGGCTTTCTCTATACTGAACACGTCATAAAAGATAGAAAGCCAGCAAAATGCATTATGCTATAATGTGGTAAAAGGAGGAAGCATAAATGAAAGAGCTTTTCAAAAAAACGGCGACATCTATAATAATATCATCAATTGCCGCCTTTATTATCGGCTTAATTATGGTAGTTGCACCTGGAGTATCGCTACAAACCATGGGTCTTGTAGCTGGTATTTATATCATCATCCACGGCATTGTATTAATGGCCTTGGCCTTCTCAACCCACACAATCTACACTCCATTTTTTGGCGTAATGTCTGGTTTACTATCTATCATATTGGGCGTCGTCCTTGTTTCGATGCCAAGCATACTACCGGTTATCTTTACCATTGCGCTAGGCATATGGATTATACTATCCAGCATCAACGTCATCAGTATTGCCATTACTGTCAAAAAAGAATATTCTAACTGGTGTCTGCTACTACTGCTTGGGATAATCGATTTAATCTGTGGTATTATCATCCTATTCAACCCATTTGCTTCACTAATTTCTCTTGTCGTCCTCAGCGGTGTTATCATCATGGTGCACTCAATTGTTAATATTGTTGATATGATTATCATCCGAAACAATGTCAAAGATATAGAAAAAGCAGTCGAAGCCAATATCAAAGGGTTAAAAAAATCAAACAACTAGTGGCCGGTTGGATCTAAGATCAAAAATACCATCTCATAGGTGGTATTTTTTTTCAGTAATCCAAATATTTACCAATCGCCAACTTTATGATACAATACTAAAGATTAGGCCGTCGCCAAGTGGTAAGGCACTGGGTTTTGGTCCCAGCATTCGCAGGTTCGAATCCTGCCGGCCTAGCCACAAGAAAAAAAGAAACCCGCAAGGGTTTGTTTTGTTCTTGTGATTATTTCTGGCAGGATACGAGCCCAAGGTTCGCATCCTGAGCGTAGCGAAGGATTCCCCCCCCATCCTGCAGGCCTAGCCAAACGTAAATAAGACCTTCAGGTCTATTTTTTATACTTCTATTACTGTCGCTGTTCGGTCATCACATTTTGTCGCCCGATAATCCCCATACCCCTTGTGCTTTTCCTTAAAATGTGCTATAATGGAACTATGGCTAATACAAAGCGCAAAAAAACATCCAAAAACACAAAACGCCGCACCACTCGGTCGGTCAAAGAGGTTAAGCCGGAGCATGAGCTCCCTGGTGGTTTTTGGCGCCAAACTTCCGCTGTTTTGATGATTGCGCTTTCTCTATTTTTCGTGATTACTTGGTTTGGCCACGGCGGCACAGTACTCAACGAAGTCCATAAATTCTTTTTAAACATCATCGGTTTTGCCGCTTACTTTATCCCAGCGCTTTTAGTTTACCTCGCCGTCAAAATCTTCCGCGCCGAAGACAATCGCGTCGCCCTCCCCGTCTATATCGCCAGCTTCTTAATGATTTTCTGGATCTCGGGTGTTGCCGCTATCTGGCAAAACGGTGGCTACGTTGGCAGTTGGCTCAACTCCCTCATGACCAACGTCCTAGATCAAGGCGTAGTTATATTAATATATATTGTCCTAATTCTCATTACCACCGCCTTTATTTTACAACTTTCCCCAGTTACTTTCTTCAAGGGTACCAAAAATCTCGTCAAAACCGGCGGCAAAAAGTCCGTCGCAGAAGACGAAGAACCCAAAAAGCGCAAACCCGGCCAGCTAGAAATCAAAGTCAACTCTGGCCTTGGCTCTATGGAGCCTGCTTCCGCGCCCGCCACTTCTAAGCTTTTGCATAAATCCGCCATCAAAAAGCCTGCTCCTGCCCCAGAGCCCACCAAAGAGCCCACCGCCCTTGTTGCCGTTTCAGATCCTGATTGGAAAATGCCTTCTACTGATTTATTGGAAAAGAAACAATCTCCTGCCGATGCCGGTAACATCCAACAAAACGCCTATATTATCAAAACTACTCTCGCCGAATTCGGTATCGAAGTAGAAATGGAAGGCGCCAATGTTGGCCCGCGTGTCACGCAGTACACTATGCGCCCACCTGCTGGCGTCAACTTGAGTAAAATATTAGCTCGCGATAAAGAGCTTGCACTTAACCTCGCCGTAGACAAAATTCGTATCGAAGCCCCCATCCCGGGCACCAGAAGCGTAGGCGTAGAAATCCCTAATGCCCGCTCGGCAGATGTCCGCATGCGTGGCGTACTAGAATCCAACGAATGGAAAAAAGCTAGCGATCCACTCACCTTTGCCGTAGGGAAGGATATCTCCGGTCGTGCCGTGGTGGCCAACCTCGCCAAGATGCCACACCTTCTCATTGCCGGTACCACCGGTTCTGGTAAGTCCGTTATGACCAATACCTTGATTAGCTCTCTGCTCTACCGCAACGCTCCATCCGATATGAAGCTAATCATTGTGGATCCGAAGCAAGTAGAGATGGCTCAATATCAGGATATTCCGCACCTCCTCACCCCAATCATCACACAGACAGACAAGGCTCTCTCCGCCATGAAGTGGGCTGTGGGCGAGATGGAACGCCGCTATACTCTTATGGCTGAAGAAAAAGTTAAGAACATTTCTGATTACAACGCTAAGATGGCCAAAGCAAACGATCCAGGAAAAGAAGGCAAAATGCCATACATCGTGATAATTATCGACGAGATGGCCGACCTCATGATGATGGCAGGGAAAGATCTTGAAATGCTAATCGTCCGCATTGCGCAGAAGGGCCGCGCCGCCGGCATTCATCTAGTGCTCGCCACTCAGCGTCCAGAAGTTAAGGTTATCACTGGTCTTATCAAGGCCAATATTCCGGGCCGCATCGCTTTCGCTGTTGGCTCACAGATGGATTCTCGTATCATGCTAGACCAAGGCGGTGCCGAGAAATTACTCGGTAAAGGTGATATGCTACTTCTTACTACCGAAATGATGGGCAAGCCTCGCCGTATCCAGGGTGCCTGGGCATCTGACGAAGACATTGCCAAAGTAACTGATTTCTTGCGCGCGCAACGCCCGCCAGAATACAACGATGAGGTTGTGGCTCAGCAGGTTGCTATCAAGGGCATGGGCGGTGGCGCTGGTGATATGGGCGGCTTAGGTCGGCGTTTTGATCCACAGGACCCAATCGTTCGTAAAGCTGTAGAAATCTCACTTTCCAAAGGTAAGTTTTCTACCGCCATGTTACAGACTTATCTCGGTAAAGGTCATGGCTTTGTTTCTGGCCTCGCCATCTGGTTTGAAGAAATTGGCGTCATTGGTCCACAAAATGGCAACAAGCCTCGCGACCTCCTCATCTCTTCTATGGAAGAATTTGATAATCTAGCGCAATGAGTGAAAATAAAATGCTTGCATTTTATTTTTCGAATGCGCGCAGATTATACAATCGCGAAACGATTGTATCAGCCTAGCACAATAAATTTTTCCACCCCCGCATCTTCTGTGCTATAATAACCATATGCAAGATGGGAGTGTTTCGCCAATTGGAGCCTTTTTCCGCAATAAATGGGTGCGGCTAATCCTGGTTCTTGATGCCATAGCCATCATCTGTATCGTAGTCGCATTGATTATTGATTCTACCAAGCAGTCTATTATTACTTTCAATGTGGTCCCGGCCGACTCACAGATTTCACTTAACGGCAAAAGTGGGTATTCTAATGGTTCCTATCGCTTAGTGCCTGGAATTTATAACGTTGAAATCTCTCATGAAGGCCTTGATGCTAAAAAATTTAAGGTTGATCTAGAAAAAGACGGTATTTCTGCTATCATTACCTTCCTTCACCAGGGTGAAAATTTTGATTTCTATACGCTTCGAGATAACATTGGTGATTATCTCAGTCTAGCTGAAATCGCTTCGGCTGAATACAATCAAACCACCGACCAAGACATCTCCGCCGAAGGCTTTATTACTGAATTTCAAAAAAATTACGACCTCTATTCTGCTCAGCTTCCTATTGAATATCGCGAGTCAGAAGGCTATGGTGCTAATTTATCAATTTTGAAAAACATTACTATTAGAGCCGATTATGATTGTGATGTCACTTTATGCGTCGAAGCTTTAATGGTGGGCACAGACAGTAGGGGATTTGTCAATTCATTATTACAAGAAAAAGGTTTTAATGTGGAGGATTTTGAAATTGAATATAAAATTTATTAGGTGTCGTTCGATAATTTTTCTTGCTTTCGCATTTTTAAATGTGCCCTGTTTATGCGTCAATTCGACATTTGCCGTAGGTTCTAGCTCTGGACTTTCCGAAGGCCAGCTGAATGAGTTTGCTCAGAACGACATCTTATTTTACGATCCTGGCGACTGTATCTCCAGTGGTAAATTCTCTTCAATTTGCGGCAGCACGCCTAGGGAAAAATATTGGTCCGCCTTGAGACAAGAGCTTGATGAGATTCATGCTGCGGCCGTCTTTGGCAGCATCGACAACGAAGGCTCGTTTGGTACTGCCCGCTGGGAGGTCGGAGTAATAGTTAATAGAGATGGTGGCCACTTTATTAGATCATGGGATACACTTTACAACTGTACTCCAGGCAATTGTCCGGGGGGCGTCGGCGCTTTTGGTATTACATGGACATTGGGGCCCTACCTGAGACAAATCAATAACGACAATCCTGACTTGCTTAAGTATTTTAAAGACCCCACTAACTATAGTTACCCAGGAGATGAGACTTTAGAGAGAATAGGTGATGCGGATTACGATAGATTGGTGGAGCAAGAGGTTAAGTATGTTATAAATGAGGCCGATATCGAAAGCTTCAAATCTATAACAAATCTAGACGAAGCTGCGGACTGGTGGACAAAAAACTACGAAAATTGCAAAGATTGTTGTGGTGCAGCCGACGAAGACCACTCTTGTCAGGAAATAGCAATCAGGAGAGCATCGGCAAGAAAAGAATACGACGAGATGAAAAACTTTACATGTACCGCTAGTTCATCTAATGGTTCTAATGGTGCCGCCTTATCTAGCCGTGACATTGGCCAATCCATTGCTAACAAGGCGATAGAGCTTGCTTGGGGTGGGTCAGACAAATTGAAATCTTCTTCTCCCACAAAAGCGTTTTCCGACGCAGCTAAAAGTGTCGGCTTAGATGATAACGATGATTGTCTAAGGTTTGTCCAAACCGTCGTGTTATCTTCTGGGGTAGACGATAAATTCCCTAAAGGTGAATATTCTCATGACGGCGGCGTAGATGAATACTCTACGGTCAAATATATGGATGACTCTAGCCTATGGCAGAAAATTGATACTACAAACGAGGCATCTTTGTTGCCGGGCGACATCTTAGTATCTGCAGTTGAAGGCAAAGGTAATAACCACATTTTCATTTATCTAGGCGACGGCAAAGTGGCATCGGCTAATCAAGGTCAATGGTATGGCCGTATAGAAAATTTAGAAGACGAGTGGTGGGATGGCAAAAAACCGTTTTATTATGGAGACAATCAATATCAAGTTTACCGTATCAATCCCAACCAGAACTGCACCACTTACGAAGGAGATTTCCCAGAATATATACAAAGTGATCCGGCCTGGGGCGCAGTGCCTTATGGCCCTGGGTGCACTATAGGAAAATGTGGTTGTGGCGCAGCATCTATGGCTATGCTTGCCACCGTTGCTGCTGGGCGAGATGTGTTACCTACGGACATAGTAGATTTGCTAGGCACTGATTATTATTGGGCTACATCGAGCTCTACCGAAGATGGCATGTATGCTTTAGACAAAAAGGTGTGTGAAAAATATGGTTGTGAGGTCGTATCGGAGCCTTATACTAAAAGCGATTTCGTCGAAAAAGCCAAAGATTATCTGAAAAAAGGCTATATGATTCACCTTTCTGGCGGCTGCAACGGTTCTGGACACTCGGATAGCTGCCCATATAGTGACGGAGGCCACTATATCGGTATATATAAACTCACTGGCGACAACACTGTAATGGTGGCGGATTCAGGATGGGGAAATAAAGAATATGATCTCCGCGACATAGCATCGTATATATTGTCTGGTGGCGTATTCTCCGCCATTCGCGGCAACGGTAGTGGTGGTGCGTGCGAGAATAATTATTGTAATAATAACTCTGGCCCAGCGCTCAGCGGACTTACGGAATCACAGGCTCAAAAACTTGCCGATTACTATAATGGCCCCAATGTTGATGCCAGTGAATACGGGTTACCCTCTGGCAAAACAAACTGCGTTTCTTTCTCTATGTGGTTTACGAAGGCAATTGCCAGTTTGTCCTGGGTCAGTGGTAATGGTAGAGATGTAGCACATGCGCTCGCCGAGGAGCACAATTTGCCTGAAGGTACTGAGCCACGTCCTTATGCCTTGTTCTCTGTCACCCATGGTATTACTTATTGTGGCGAGGCCCTATGTGGCCATACTGGCATCGTAGTTGCGGTTAACGGAGACGAAGTCCTAACCGTCGAAGCAGCTTACCCAAGTACGCCGGCCTATGTCACAACGCGCGACCGTAGCTATTTCGAAAACACAGTTTATCAAAATACTTTTACATATCTAGATTCTTCCGTCGATCAATCAAAATTAAAAAATATTGTAGGGAATTAGAATGGAAAATTCTATCGATTTCAAAAATACTAACTATCCACTGCTAGCCTTCATCGTACTTCAGCTATCTTTTATTGTTGTGACTATTATATCCATAGTCTCACTGCTTAACAAAAGCGATAAAATAGTCGAAGGGGATTACGCTGAACAGCCTTCTATCACTATTGACAACTTAGCGCAGGCCATTCCTAATTTTCCGTCCGATAATATCGAGGAACTTCAACATATCCTTCTCGATATTGTTCAGGCCAATGATTATAACGTAAATTTAGCTAATACCAAAGCAGAAATCCGCGACGGCGGTGTATTTACGCATTATTTTCCTCTCCCCAACCTTAATTATGTCAGCGCACTAGTAGATGTCCCAGAAATCGGCCAGTCTTACCAAGTTTTTCTTCAGTTTTCTAACGATAAATATAATGAAAATTTAGACCCCAACGATTCAATTATCTTTCTTTGTATTACTGACCCCAATAACATTATTTATCCGGATTTTAATTGTACCGACATTTACGGTCAAAAAACTCGCAACGCTATAGCAGGAAAATATCTCAGATATTTTGATTTTGATGGCTTTGGCGCAGGAGTTTCCCAGAATCTAGACGAAATAACTATCGTCCCAGCTGTTTTTGGCACAAGCAACGAACAAAGTTTTATAGAACAAACCAAAACAGCAATCGGCTCTCTAGGTATTTCACCCGAATTATTTACGTATCGCATCATGCAGGCAGAAGAATATAATTTCCGCATCAATGTAGGCAATATGAACTAACTTCACCTTACAGCTAATTTCCCACCCCTTGTCAACTCCCTCAATCTATGCTATAATCACCCCGTAATATCAGCTCAGCAAACGAGCCAACCGTCCGCTACGATCAGCGGGCAAGAGCAGCGTTTGCTTTAACCAAAGGAGTTTTATGAAAGACTACGAACTCTCAGTCTTGTTCCATCCTGATTTGGAGATGAACATAGACCCCGCCCTCGATAAGGTAAAGAAAATCATCGAGCAAAACGGCGGCAAAATCACCAAAGAAGAAGCCGAAGGCAAAAAGCGCCTCGCTTATTCTATCAACGGCCAAGATTTTGCCATCTATTATTACTTCAATTTGGAGCTTCCGGCCGACGCTCCAGCCAAACTCTCGTCTGTGTTTAACATCACCGACGAAGTTTTACGCTACTTGCTCGTCCGTGTAGACGAACGCAAAGCCAAGTTGGAGGCTCGCCGTAAAGAGGCTAAAAAATCCAACGAAGAAGATACCGAAGAAAAAGGAGAATAATTTATTATGCGCGGTTTTAGTAAAGCAATCATCACCGGTAACCTCACTCGCGACCCAGAGCTTCGCAGCACGCCAAATGGCGCTAGCGTTTGTAGCTTCTCGGTGGCGGTAAATCGTACCTACCGTGATGCTAGCGGGGAACAAAAGGAGGATGTTTCCTTTATTGATTGTTCTGCTTGGGGCAAACTCGGCGAGATGATCAGCCAATATGCCAAAAAAGGCACCGGCGTACTCGTTTCTGGTCGCCTCGATCAGCGCAGTTGGGAAGACAAAACCACTGGCAGCAAACGCTCTCGTGTTGAAATCGTAGTAGAAGATTTCAACTTTACCGGCGCTCGCGACAATAACGGTGGCAGTTCTTACTCTAACAATTATGGTGGTGCCGGCACTGCAGATAGCTCTGCGGCCAGCGACATCCCAGATGACATTCCTGATGGCGAAATCGACCTCAGCGATGTCCCATTCTAATAACCTATAAGCGAAGGAGATTTTATGAGAAGGATTAAAAACGATCCAAATTTATACTTCGATTATCGCGATGTTAAAACTTTACAACGCTATATCGATGTTTACGGTCGGATTGAGCCAATTTCCAAAACTGGTCTTTCCGCCAAGCAACAACGCCAACTAGCAGTCGCCATCAAGCGCGCTCGCCACTTGGCTCTCTTGCCATTCATATCAAATAGTTAAGGAGATATTATGTACGGACCAACAGATCTAAAGAAAAACACTCTTATTACTTTAGACGGCCAACCGTATAAAGTAGTCGAATATTCCCAAAAAGTTATGGGCCGTGGTGGTTCCATCGTTAATGTTAAGGTTAAAAACCTTATCACTGGTGCACTTTTACCTAAAACTTTTAAAGGCCAAGAAAAAATTGAGCCAGCCGAGGTCACTACTCGCAAGGTTCAATATCTCTACAAAGACGACGAAAAATTCTATTTCATGGATCCAGAATCTTTTGAACAGTACGAGCTTCCTGCCGATATGGTTGGCGACTCTAAAGATTTCATGAAAGATGGCGACGAAATGGAGATCCAGTTCTACAACGGCACCCCAATCAACCTAGTATTGCCAAAGAATATTTGGCTTGTTGTCACTTACACGGAAAACGCCGTAAAGGGTGATACTACTAGCTCGGTTATGAAAGATGCCACCTTGGAAACCGGCGTTGTTATCAAAGTTCCAGCCTTCATCAAAGAGGGCGATGTCGTTTCGGTGGATACGGATACTTATGCCTATCGGGAAAGAAAAAAGTAATTCAACCCGGATGGGTGGCACCGCTGGGGGAACCCCCGCCGCACGCAGGCACAGACCGAGTACGGTGGGGGAAACTGTGGTGGCAGGCCCCATCCGGGGATATATCAAGTTATCTGATGCTGTCAGGTTTTTTGGCTTTGATTTTAAGGACAAAATAGTTTTAGACATCGGCTCCTCCACTGGTGGTTTTACCGAACTTGCCCTCAAAAATGGCGCCAAAAAAGTAATCGCGGTAGAAAAGGGAACTAACCAAATGAAATCCCCGCTTCGCCACGACCCCAGAGTAGAGTTGCATGAAAAAACGGATATTTTTGACACGGAAGTGAAAAAAGATTCTTTCGAAGGGGGTCCGGAGCTTGGCAAAGCGAGGAGTAGCGCCGCCCGCCCGTGGCGACGGGCCGGGCGGACGCGCCCCGAGAAAGAACTTTTTTGCGCTCCCGATGTTATTGTGGCTGATGTATCGTTCTTAAGCTTGACAAAAATCTTAAAGTATGCTAAAATACACCTATCACGTAGCAATACGGATTTCTTGGTGATGTTAAAACCCCAGTTTGAGGCTAAACCATATCAGCTAAATAAAGGTGTAATAAAAAACGAAAAGATTCGTCGCGAAATCATTAAAAATTTTGAACAATGGCTGGGGCAAAATAATTTCATCATTATCAACAAGCGCGACAATAGATTAGCCGGCAAGAATGGCAATCTAGAAAGATTCTATTATTTAAAGCTTGCAAAATAAAAGCCATAAGCATATAATAATAGATATGAACTTATTGCATGGCGTGGGCGACTTTTTCTCTCTAGATATTGGGACAAATTCGATGCGAATCGTGCAGCTTTCTGGTAATAGTCAGCATGGCTGGACTCTCCAGAAGTACGCTTATGTGCCAATTACTCCACAGCTTACTCAAGATTCTTCAGATTTAGGCAAGAAACGTCTTGGCGAAGCTATTTTAGGCGCCGTTAATCAGGCCGGTATCAAAACCAAAAACATTGCTCTCGGCCTCCCCGCTAGCAAAACTTTTACCTCTATCGTGGAGACTGAAACTCTGCCAGAAAAAGAGCTTAAAAAATCTTTCAAATATGAAATCGATAAATATGTCCCAATGGCTATGAGTGACGCCAAGGCCGACTACGTAATCCTCGGCCCTAGCTTTAACGACCCGGCCAAGACCGAGGTTCTGGTCAGCTCTGTGGCCAAAGATTATGCCGAATCCACCATGGAAATGATTGAAAAAACCGGCCTTAATATTATTGCTATGGAGCCAGAGCCACTCGCGCTTGCCCGTGCGCTCAATAATCCAGGCTCTATAGACGCCACCATGATAGTAGATCTCGGGGAGGAATCTACAGATATTGTTATTATGTATAAAGATCAACCACGCTTAGTGCGCTCTATTCCTGGTGGAGTAGAAGTATTGATTCGCGCCATCGCTAACGGCTTGAACGTTCGCCCAGATCAAGCACGCCAATTCTTATTAAAATTCGGCCTCGATGAGAATCAAGTTGAGGGGCAGGTTTTCAGAATTCTTAACACCCACTTGGATGCTTACGCTGCAGAGCTCGCCAAATCTGTTCGCTTCTTCCAGACTAAATACATTAATGGTAAAGTTGGTGGTATTGTGCTTTCTAGCTATGGTGAAATTATTCCACTTTTCCCAGAATACATCGAAGCCAAAACCGGTGTCGCCACCATGCGGGGTAATCCTTGGCAATTTGTCCGCACTTCGTCTAGCCAGCAACGTGCACTCGCTAATGTCTCTAGCGAGTTTGCGGTAGCCATCGGCCTATCAGAAAGGAGCAATGATTAATGGCACGCGAAATTAATCTAGTCCCAGACATCAAAGGCGAAATGATCAAAACGCTCAAATTGCGTAACCTCATTTATTTCATTTGTATTGTAGTGGGTGCGGTTAGCCTTGGTGCTACTGCAATTGTAGCGCTTATTATGGGTGGACAACAGGCAGCGCTAGATGGCAAAAAATCTACTTTGGATGGTCTGTCTCAGAAACTTAACTCTTATAGCGACTTAGATGAATTCCTGACCATCAAAGATCAGGTTGGCAATATTTCCACCCTCACCAACAATAAAAAGGTTCTTTCTCGTACTTTTAATATTCTTTCTGCCCTTATCCCAACTGGCGCCGATACTATTACGGTCTCAGAGCTAAATGTCAATCTTTCTGGTGATCAGCCTACGTTTAGTTTTGATGCCCAAGCCAATGCTGGCAGAGAACCATTTATCGATTACAACGTACTAGATTCTTTCAAAAAGAGTATGCAGTACATGCGCTACGATTATGGTAACTACGTCGATAAAAACGGCGCAACCATCCCAGCTTATTGTATGATCGAAACCGGTGCTGACGGCGCTACCTTCATGGAACCTTCTAAAGGTATCTACGCCTTCTGGACCATTAATGCGGAAGGTTGTAACCCATCCGAAGACGCCAAGGCTAGCGATTATTCCACCGAAGAATACGAAGGCCAACAGGTTGTTCGTATTTGGCGTACCCCACAATATAGTGATTGGTATAAACAAACCCAAGTAGAAGGCCAGCCGTACATGAACTTAAATGGCCAAATCTCCGGAGTAGAACACTTTGAAAGTGCTTGTATCACTTACACTGGTAACGATAGCCAGAATGCTGCAAGTCCCAAGTGGATAGAGTCCAATGAATCTTGTCTCTTGGTCCCAGGTGGCACAGATGGTATTAGAGTGTCAGATTCTTCTAATGGTCGTGGTGCCGGCGACGAACTAGTCCTCAGATTTTCGGCTGTTATTTCTCTAGCACCGGCAGTTTATAATTTTACCAATTCTCACGTCCTAGCCATTGCTCCTTCTGGTCGTCGTAATGTTACCGATTCTTACGTTCAGGTTCAGGCCATGTTCGGTGAACGTGCTAGAGATTGTGCCGATGGCGATACGGCATGTAGTACAAATACCAATAATGTAAATGGAGGGAATTAGTATGGCTAAAGAAGTTGCAATCGGCAAACGCGCTAAAATCTCTGAAGCACAGCAATATATGCTCCTATCGGTCTTAGCTGCTTCTATTGTTCTTGGTGCGGCTATTTCGCTCATTATCCACTTCGTCCAGCAAATTTCTTTCAACGCTAAAGTTATTGCCGCAGAAGATGAAGCAATTGTTTCTTATTCTAACGTCATCAAAAATACGGGAATTTGTAAAAGTCCTAAAGGCGATGTATATTCCGAAGATGAGCTTAAAAAATGTAGTCCAGATAGTATTGAGGTTTCCGAAATCCCCGGCACTCTTCGCGCCAATATCTTGGAAAACCTTGCTGCTAACGAAGCGCTAAACTCTGTACCAAAAGAAGCTAGTTCTAGCTGTATTAACCCAAACACAGAAAAAAATTATACCTATGCAGAACTCAACAAGATTTATAATGATGCCAATGGTAGCACAGAACTTGCCGCAGCTAGCCAGCTTATTAAAAGTTGTTCAGCTTTGCGTGTCATCCCGGATGCTCTCCCGGCCTTCAAAAACGAAGAAGCTCTTCTTGCTAGCTTGAATAAATTATTTATCGAATCCGGTTGGCAGCCAGAATCCCTCAGTCCTAGCGGTTCATCGTCTGCCTCCACTCTCGTTCCAGGGCTCAATGCCATCTCGGTTAGTTTATCTGTAGAAGCTGATACTGGCACCACTATGAACGTGTTAAATAATATCGAGCGCTCTATCCGCGAATTCGATATCGAACGCGCCACTATTGAGTGGGGAAGCAATAATACACTTAATCTTCAGGCTCAAGCCACGGCGTATTACATGGACGAATCAACAATTACCGAAACCACGAAAACCATCAAAGCGGAGGGCAAATAAATGAAAACAGATTTAGCTACTTCTATTATCGCAGCTATCGCCGGTGTTTTGATTGCTTATTTTGTCACCAATTTATTCATGGGCCCAATTGAAGATGTTTCTTATAAAACCATTGATTCCGCAGTCAATACCAATCTGTCCAACCCAGACCCAGAGGTCTTTAATTATCGCGCACTCAATCCTACAGTAGAGGTCTATGTTGGCGAATGTGAAGAATACAATACTTACGGAGAATGTATAGAAGTCACTGACACGGAAACCAATGTGGAAGAGTCTACGGACGGTGAATCAACAACCGAATCGGTAAATGTAGAAGAGGAAACAGTACTAACTCCGGAGAATAGTACTCAGGAGAATCGATAATGGCACTCCTTACTAAAGAAGCCGAGATCAGAATCATTGATCTATTATTAGGTGAGGGTTTAGCTGACCCTACTCTGGTCCAAGCAGTTAAAGAAGAATCTGAAAGGGAAAACAAGCCACTTTTGTCTGAACTCGTCCGGCGTAAGCTCATCAGTGACGATATGGTGGCGCACGCAACCGCGCTAATTATTGGCGTGCCCTATGTCGAACTTAAAAATATTGATATAGATCAAGATATTCTTTCTAAAATTCCACAAGAAGCTTCCGTTCGTGTTATGGCAGTGCCGCTTGGTGAAAAAGACGGCATGCTCAACGTCGCCATGGTGGATGTCACCAACGTTCAGGCCACCGATTATCTCTCTACTCTCGTGAATCAACCCATCCGGGTATGGATGTCGTCAGAGCGTGGTATTCGTAGTGTCTTAGATCAATATCATGGAGATTTTTCTGGCGTTAAGGATGCCGTCAAAGAAACTGGAGAAGAGGCTCTTGCTGATGCGCAGTCTAACGTCAAAACTATCGTTCAGGATTCTCCAATCTCTAAGGCTCTTACTACTATTTTAAGCTATGCCGCCAAAACTAAGGCTTCCGATATTCATATCGAGCCCCTAGAAAATTCACTTATTATTCGTTGTCGTATTGATGGTGTTCTTCGCAAAATCATGGAGCTCCCTAAAACAGTCGCTCCAGCCTTAGTTTCTCGTATTAAGATTCTCTCTAATCTTAAGATTGACGAACACCGCATCCCTCAGGACGGCCAGTTTACTGTACTAGTAGATGATCAAGAAATTGATCTTCGTATCGCTATTTCTCCCGTTACTTGGGGTGAGCAAGTCGTAATTCGTCTCTTAGATAAAAAAGGTGTCTCTATGGAGATCGAAAAAATGGGTATGAGCGGTCATGCCTTGCGTGACGTGCTCGAAGGCATCAAAAAGCCAAACGGCATGATCCTGACCTCTGGTCCTACCGGCTCTGGTAAGTCCACTACCCTCTATGCCCTCATCCAGAAAATTAAATCCGAAGCTATCAATATCGTTACCCTAGAAGACCCGGTAGAATACAAAATGGACGGTATTAATCAAATTCAGGTCAATGTTGATGCTGGCCTAACGTTTGCTTCTGGCCTCCGTAGTATTCTTCGCCAAGATCCAGATGTAGTTATGGTGGGTGAGATTCGTGATTCGGAGACCGCCTCGCTTGCCGTGCAGGCTGCACTCACCGGTCACTTAGTGTTTTCTACCCTCCATACCAACTCCGCTGCGGGTATTTTGCCACGTCTCTTGGACATGGGCATCGAGCCATTTCTTTTAGCTTCCACTCTCAACGTGGTGATTGGCCAGCGCTTGGTTCGTCGTGTCACCGAAAAACGCGAAATGTACAAATCTTCCGAAATAGAAACCAAGGGTGTTAATTCTATCGTCGGTGATTTATTGCCTAGTAATAAGGAATCCGTCGCCAAGGTTAGCGAAGATTTAGGTTACCCAGGCTTACCAGTTAAAAACGATGATTTTTATATGCTTGCTCGTGGCATGGACACCAAGGAAACTCCCGGTGGTTATTCTGGCCGTGCTGGTCTTTATGAAACCATCGTTGTGGACGAAGATATCCAAAAACTGATTATCTCTCACGCCACCGCGAACGAAATTATGCGCCTAGCCAAATCGAAGGGAACTGTGACTATGCGTCAAGACGGTGTGCTTAAAGCTTTGTCTGGCATTACTACATTGGAGGAAGTTAACCGTGTTGCGAGCGATTTATCGTAATGCTTATGGTATAATAATATTATGGAAAATAGTGGACAGCAAAATACGTTAAGAATAGAAAACTTATTGGAGGAATGTGTTCGTCGTAATGCTTCAGATCTTCATCTCCAATATGGCCTCCCGCCGATTTTGCGTGTGGATGGAGTATTGGCACCTGTAGCCGGTACCACCGCCATGAATGAGGATATAGTCCGTAGCCTCATTTTTGCCACCTTAGATGAAGATCAGCAAAAAATTCTTCTCAAGGATAAAGAATTTGATTATTCTTTCGCCTTTGGCGATATTGCTCGTTTCCGCGTTAATGCTTTTCATGAACGAGGCAAGCTAGCTGCCGCCTTTCGTCTCATTCCCAACAAAATCAAGGGGATTAACGAGCTTGGCATGCCTGCCATCGTTGAAACTTTTGCTGATTTTCCGCGTGGCTTGGTTTTGGTTACCGGTCCTACTGGCTCTGGTAAATCTACCACTCTCGCTGCATTAGTAGATAAGATTAATCGTGAAAAGTCTACCCATATTATTACTATCGAAGATCCAATTGAGTTCACTCATAAATCTCAACGTAGCGTTATCGCTCAGCGTGAAGTTCATTACGATACCTTTAGTTTTGCTGCTGCACTTCGCTCGGTTTTGCGTGAAGATCCAGATGTGGTGCTTATCGGCGAGATGCGCGATCTTGAAACCATTCAAGCCGCCATTACCATCGCAGAAACAGGTCACTTAGTTTTTGCTACTCTCCACACCAACTCTGCTGCGCAGTCTATCGATCGTATGATAGACGTCTTCCCGGCCCATCAGCAACCCCAAGTACGCTCTCAGCTTTCAAATATACTTATGGCCATCTGTGCTCAGCGCTTGGTTCCAGCTATTGGCGGTGGCCGTGTGGTAGCTGCGGAAATCATGGTGGCCAACTCTGCTATCCGTACGCTTATTCGTGATGGTAAAACTCATCAAATTGATACCGCCATCCAGACCGGCGCCGAACAAGGCATGCAAACCATGGATCGCACCCTGGCTAAGCTCATCCAGACTGGCGTCATTTCTTACGATTCTGCCCGTGAATACGCTGTAGATCTTACTGAATTAAACCGGCTAGTAAAGGGCTAAAATGAAGCGCTTTAAATACAAAGCCAAGGAGAAGCAAACCGGTAAGGCTGTCAAAGGCTTTATTCAGGCCGAAAACGAACAAACTGCCGGTAAGCTCCTGATTGAGCAGGGCTATATTCCGCAATCCGTCATGGAAGAAGGTGCCGGGCTTTTTGGTAACAAAGACCGCGTTACCAACAAAGACCGTATCACTTTTACTCGTCAGCTTTCTACTTTGATTGGTGCTGGTCTGCCTCTTGCTACTTCTCTCCGCACAGTCATTGAGCAAACTCAAGGCAAGGGCATGAAAGCCATTGCCGAAGAAATCCTTACCGATGTAGAATCCGGCAAAAGCCTCTACGATGCTTTTTCTAAACATAGCCAAGTTTTTAATGGCGTTTATCTTGCGCTTATTCGTGCCGGCGAAACTTCTGGTACTCTAGATTTAGCCTTGAAGCGCCTTGCCGACCAAGAAGAAAAAGACGCGGCTATGCTTAGCAAAATTCGCGGGGCCCTAGTTTACCCAGCCATTATTTTGGTGGTAATTATTGCAGTGCTTGCTTTTATGATGATCGCCGTAGTTCCACAGGTCAAAAATCTCTACGAGGATATGGGGGAAGAGCTACCAGGTCTAACCCAGGCTTTGGTAAATCTTACAGATTTCTTCGGTAATTTCTGGTGGCTAGTGCTAATTATTGTTGGCGCTATTGGTGGTGGCACCTTCTATTTTGTCAAGAAAACTCCAATAGGGCGCAAAGTCATGGATGCGTTCAAGATTCACGTGCCGATCTTTGGTGGACTCTTCCGTAAATTGTATGTTTCACGGTTCGCTCGTACTGCCGAGATGATGCTTGCCACCGGTGTACCAATGCTAGACTCTATCACCATCGCCACCGGTGCGGTTAACAACGTAGTGGTGGAAGAAGAATATGCTAAGTCCCTAGATATCATCAAAGGCGGAAAGCCTTTATCTGAATCCCTTAAAGAACGCGAATATATGCTGCCGCTCGTACCACAAATGGCTTCCATCGGCGAGCAATCTGGTAAAATTGACGAAATGCTTGGTAAAGCTGCCCAGGTTTACGAGAACGAGCTCGACGAGCAAATTAATAGTATCTCCACTATGATCGAGCCTATTCTCATGGTTATCATGGCTGGCCTTATTGGCGTAGTGGTTGGTGGTACTTTGCTCCCAATTTACTCTCTCGTCAACTCCGTTGCCACGTAAAAAATACTTGATTTTATATTTATTTTAAGTTATTATAAGCTTAAGCATAAAAATCTAGAAAGGATTTATATATATGGCAAAACAAAATATCAACTCTAAAAAAGGCTTCACCATCATCGAAGTCGTACTCGTGTTGGCTATTGCGGGTCTTATCTTCTTGATGGTCTTCGTAGCGCTCCCGGCTTTGCAACGCTCACAGCGTGATACTCAACGCCGCAATGATCTATCGCGCGTTGACACCTCATTAGTCCAATATCAAACTAATAACCAAGGAACTAACGGCGGCTCCAATCTGCCAGTTGCAGGCACGTTTGATCCTAGCCAAAGCAGCTCCTTCCCAGAAAATTGCAAGAATAGTTCGGCTTGTACTTTTGTTCGTAATTATATGAATTCTGGCACATCAGATAATATCACTACCAACACTTTCCAAGATCCGGATGGTTGGTACTACGGTATGACCATCATGACTCATGCCGAATCAGGGCTCACTGATACGGGCGGCTCATGGAAGTATACAGATAAGGTAGGCAACGCCATGAACCATATAATATATGTATTTGATGGGGCTAAATGTAATGGTGAAGAAGTTACTGGCGATTCGCAACGTCACTTCGCGATTGTTTACCGTCTAGAAGGTGCTGGTACCTACTGTATCGATGACCAGTAGGAATAATATCTGATTTAAGGCAAAATGCTCCTGCGGGAGCATTTTGGTTATATAAACTAACTAGCGAGGTATAAAAAATGAATACAGAAGGTTCTAAAAAAGGCTTCACCATCATCGAAGTCGTACTCGTGTTGGCTATTGCGGGTCTTATCTTCTTGATGGTCTTCGTAGCGCTCCCGGCTTTGCAACGCTCACAGCGTGATACTCAACGCCGCAATGATCTATCGCGCGTTGACACCTCATTAGTCCAATATCAAACTAATAACCAAGGAACTAACGGCGGCTCCAATCTGCCAGTTGGTCCAGCGTTCTGTCAAGCTAGCAAGGATTTCTCTCTCTCGAATGGCAATAAAAATGCTTGTGATTTTATTAGGGAATATATGAACACTAGCGTATCTGGTGCCGAGAATACATTTCAGGACCCAGATGGCTCCATGTATAATATCTATTTTTCAGAAAATTGGGCCACTAAGAATGGTGACCTTGTGACTAAGCATGGTCCAGCCCAACTTAAGAAAAACGGATCAACATATACTATAGGTACTGAATTTGACGATCACATGATCTATGTCATCACTGGTGGACGGTGCGATGGGGAATCGGCCGTCAAGGCCCAACCGAGAAACTTCGCAATTTTATATCGTCTAGAAGGGGCGGGTACTTATTGCATTGACGACCAGTAGAAAAAATAAACATCAGAAAAATACTCCCTACGAGGAGTATTTTTTCAGAGTGATGAAGCCGGTATACCGCACTAGGTATTCGCACAATAAATTCCAGCACCCTCTAACTTATAAAATACTGCGACATTCCTTGGGTTAGACGACTCTACGACTTCCGCGCCATTACAAGTAGCCTTCGTAAAGATATGTAATACGTGGTCCATCGCATCAGGTTCAGTGTATGCACATCTATTTTTTTCTTCAGGTCTGCACTCGTTGACCTGTAGGCTATATTCACTGCCATCAGGGTCCACAAAACTATCACCTATATATCCCCAATAAAATCCGCCCCAAGATGTCTTGTCGCCTGGTTCAGTCGTTGGTCTTCCGCCGATATCTCCTGTACCGGTTGGCAGCGCCCCTCTGTTATTCGTCTGATATTTCTTCACTGTCTCTAGAAAACTCAAAATATCATCCCTTCGGCGCGAATCTCGCTGTTGTCGTTGCAGCTGCGGCAGGGCAACAAACACCATCAAAAATATCAATCCAGCAATCGCCAGCACCAAAGCTACTTCAATTATTGTAAAACCAGTTTTCTTTCTTGAATCACCCTTTTTCATATTTCTCCTTATGCTTATTATAGATTATTCCCGCAAAAACTCAACCCTATGCTACAATTAACTTATGCAAATTTTATTCTATATTTTACTCTTTATTCTCGGTAGTTGTTTCGGTTCATTTCTGTGTTGCCAAGCCCGCCGTCTACACCTTAAAGTAGCAGGGAAAGGCAAAAAACTTGGTGCTCGCTCTGTTTGCCTTCAGTGTAATTATCAACTCAAATGGTATGATAATATTCCCGTTTTATCCTGGTTATTCCTCCGTGGCAAATGTCGTAAATGCGGTAAAAAAATCGGCCTCGCAGAGTTTCTGTCTGAGTTGGGCCTTGGCTTGGCTTTTTTAGCTCTTGGCACCACCATAAACCCCACAGCTGCAAATGTTTTGCAATGGTCCATCTTTATAACTACACTAATACTCACTTTAAGCCTAGGTTTTTTAGCAATTTACGACGGCATTTATGGGGAACTTCCCACTAGCTACTTGACAATATCCATTATCTGTGCTATAATAATATTATGTCTGAAAGAATGGCTTATTCTTTCCAATTCTTCATTTACTCCAGAAATCATATTCAAACCTTTAGCCTCTGTCGCAATTCTCGGCGGGGTATATCTTATCTTGTATTTAATATCAAAAGGAAAATGGGTGGGGGATGGCGACTGGATTCTTGGTATTGCTCTTGGCATAGCCTTAGCAGACCCTTGGCTCGCGCTCATTGCGCTTTTTATTGCCAATGTTCTGGCCTGCTTGGTTATGGCTCCAGTTATCAAGCGTCGCAAAAACAAAAAAATCTATTTTGGCCCTTTCATGGTGGCGGCGTTTATTATCGCTCTCACTTTTGCTGACTTTTTCCATTATGCTATCGGCGGCTAACGTGGTATAATATGCTTATGGCAAAGCACGTGGGCAAAAGAGGTGATACATTGATTGAGGTAATGCTGGCCGTAGGTATTTTTTCTATGGTGGCCGTTGCTGTAGTAGCCGTAATGAGCGGCGGGACTTCTAGTGCTCAGACCGCCCTAGAAACCACTCTCACTCGTGAAGCAATTGACGCTCAGGCTGAGGCCCTGCGTTTTATTCAATCTTCATACATTGCCGAAAAAGACAACGTAAATGGTAAGTACGCTAATCTTTGGCAAGCTATTACGGATAATGCCCTAGATATAAAAGGTAAATCAGAAGATGACCAGAAATCAATTACGCAATTTTCGCCTAATGATTGTTCTGAGCTCTATTCTGGCGATAATATGAAAAACCAACACGCTTTCTTTATCAATACGGGAGTTTTAGGGAACAATCCTGGTGCAGCTTTTGTTACCGCAGCGAATAGCGACAATTCAAAATTCTTCAGCAGTGCCTCTACTTACCCGCGTTTAATTTATAATGGTGAAGAAAATTTAGTCTCAGGTCCATCCGTTTCGGACCCTTCTAATCTCAACAAGGCTGAAGGTATCTACATTGTTGCCGTCAAAGACCCTGGCTCCACCACAATCGCCGGTACAAATAAATCCGCCTACTACGATTTTTACATCCGTACCTGCTGGTACGGCACTGGTGACAAAACCCCATCCACTATTTCCACTGTGGTGCGACTTTACGATCCTGGTATTGTCAAAAACTAGCTATTTTGTTTCCGAGTGGAATTTTTCGTGAATTTCTTTTAGGTGCGCATCAGTCACGTGCGTATAGATTTGGGTAGTAGAAATATCTGCGTGCCCTAGCATTGATTGCACCGATCTTAGATCTGCCCCGTTCATCAATAAATCCGTAGCAAACGAATGTCGCAATGTGTGCGGCGACACATGTTTGGTAATCCCCGCCAACCGCGCATATTTTTCTACAATCCTTTCCACGCTCCGCGCCGTAATTCGCCGGTAATTTCCCGATGTATCTACCGCCTGCGTATTGCGCGAATTATTCAAAAACAGCGCCGGCAAGGAATCAGTGCGCGCATCTAGGTAATCTTGTACTCTATCTGCCGCCGATTGGCTAATAAAGATTGGCCGGTCTTTGCTACCTTTTCCGCGCACCATAAATTCACGTCGTTCTAAATTAATAGACCCACGGTCTAGCCCTACTAGTTCGGATACGCGCAGCCCACCAGAATACAGCAGTTCAATAATTGCCCGATCTCTTAATCCGGACTCGGTAGAGGTATCTATTTGATTTAGCATATCCTCTACCTCATCATAATGCAAAAACGTCACTTGCTTACGTATTACGTGCGGTAGCTCAACCAGGGAAGGATCCAAAGATTTTATCTCGCGTCGTGTTAAATATTTCAAAAATCCTCTTAGCGCTATTAGATGATAGGCCTGCGTAATAGTCTTTAGATCATCTCCGCCGTTTTCCGACCCATACCTGTTCAGTTTTAACCTATATTTTCGCAGTAATTCACGTGTAACATCAGTAGGTTTAATATCGTCTTTATTTAATATCTCTTGCGAAAGCTCCAAAAACCTCTCCAGATACAAGCGATAATTATCTATAGTTTTTTTACTTCGCCCACCCTCAATCTCCAAATGCTCCAAAAAATCTTCGATTAGGTCAGAGATATACATAACTAAATTATAGCATAAGATAGCGAGCCGTTATAATCGAGGGACATAAAGGCAAGAATCTGTCTCTAGGCAGATTCTTGCCGCCGAAAGGGCGTAGCAATGTGATAAGATTTATTATCACATTGCGGAGCTTCCGAGATACAATAGCTTGTTATTTTGTTAGCTTATAAGCATCACGAATAATCATCACCTCTTCATTGGTCGGTTCAACATATACCGGCACTGTCGAATCTTCGGTCGTGATGATTCCGCTTGTGATCTCCTTAAAGCTTGCAATCGCGTTATTTACTTCGTGATTGATTTTAATCCCTAATGGTGCCAAACCCTCGATGATCGATTCGCGAGTTTCTGCCCCATTTTCTAGTACACCCGCCGTAAATACAATAGCATCTACTTCTCCGCCTAGTTCCAAGTAATACTCGGCAATGTATCTATCAATACGATCTACATACATATCAAGCGCCAATCGTGCGTTTTCATCACCTTCTTCTATGGCTTTTTCTACGTCACGGTTGTCGTTAAAGCCACACACGCCCTTTAGCCCGGATTCTTTATTTAGCGCCTCGTCAATTTCCTCATACGTCATACCGGCTTCATCAATCATATACTTAATAATTGATGGGTCAATCGAACCAGACCTTGTCCCCATCATTAGGCCATCGAGTGGAGTCAGACCCATAGTTGTGTCGTAGCTTTTACTATCTTTTACTGCAGTAATACTAGCTCCAGAACCCACGTGGCACACAATCAGATTTACCTTTTCTTTGCCTAGTTTCTTCTGCATTGTTTCGGTGATATATTTATGACTTGTCCCATGGAAACCATACTTTCTCACGCCATATTTTTCATACCACGCCATTGGTACAGGGTACATAAACTGAACTTTTGGAATCGTTTGATGAAATGCCGTATCAAATACCGCTACCTGTGTAGCATTAGGCAACGCTTTTTGCATTGCTTTAATTCCGGCAATATTACCAGGGTGATGCAAAGGCCCAAGTTTTGTTAGATCTTTGATATCTTTTAGCACCTGCTCGTCAATTACTACCGATTTTGCATATTTTTCACCACCGTGCAAAACCCTGTGCCCTACGCCACGGATCTCTTCCAAGTCTTTCACTGCGCCATAATTAACCAGTTCTTCAAGCATGATCTTCGCAGCTTCCGCGTGGTCCTTGATAGGTTTAGCAGTTTCGGTTTTTTTACCTTCGTATTTAATGGTATAAAAACTATCCGCCGCCCCGATTTTTTCAACATATCCACTAATAATAGATATTTCTGCTGGCATATCGTAAAGCTGAAACTTCAAAGATGATGAACCAGCGTTAACGCACAATACTTTCATTTTTTCTCCCTTTATTGGTATATATTATACCATAAAACGAGCTTATAATACCTTCTCTAAGAATTCTTTTACTCTGGGGGTTTTTGGATGTGCAAAAAACTCTTCCGGCGTGCCCTCTTCTATAATTTTACCCTCATCAATAAACACTACTCTTGTTGCGATTTCTTTCGCGAAGCTCATTTCATGTGTCACTATCATTATTGTCATACCGCCATCCGCTACTTCGCGGATTAAATCTAGCACATCCCCAATGGATTCTGGATCCAGTGCCGAAGTCGGTTCATCGAATAATAAAACTTTTGGTTTCATCATCATTGCCCGGATAATTGCAATACGTTGTTTTTGTCCGCCAGACAAGCTAGCAGGGAAGGCCTCCGCTTTGTCAAGCAGATCAATGTGTCGTAGCAGTCCCCGTGCCTTTCTCTCGGCTGCCTCTTGGTTCATCAATTTTAATTTCACCGGTGCCAAAGTCAAATTTTCCATCACCGTCAAATTACTAATCAAATTAAAATGCTGAAACACCATCCCTATATCTTGGCGCATCTTCTGAATATTCTTATCTGTAATCAATGTATTTCCAAAATAAATTTCTCCTGAGGTCGGCTCTTCCATCCGGTTGATACAGCGCAAAAATGTAGACTTGCCCGAGCCACTCGGCCCCAGCACTACAACTCTTTCGCCTGTTTTTAGATCAAAATCAATACCCTTTAGTACCTTATTTTTACCAAATTGCTTTTTCAAATCTTTAATTCTAATAATATCTTCCATCTTTTTCTCCTATGCCCGCGAATCACTTTCTCTTAATTTTTTCTCAATCCGTTTAATCACGAACGTAATCAAATACACCACCGCCAAGTAGAACAACGCCGCCACAAACATCGGTACTATATAACTTGCCATATTTTGCCCCGAACCAATATCTTTCGCCGCCATATTGAGGTCATATAGCCCTACCATACTCACAATAGCTGTCTCTTTTATTACGGTAATAATTTCATTACCTAATGCCGGAATAATGTTTTTAATCGCCTGTGGCGCCACAATTTTCCGGAAAATCGTAAATCTTGATAGCCCCAGTGCCAACCCCGCTTCTGTCTGCCCACTATCTACAGACTGTATACCGCTCCGGATCACTTCCGCTACATATGCCGCCGAATTAAACCCAAACGCCAGTATCGCCGTAATAATCTGCGGGAATCCCCTAATCGCAAATATCACAAAGAACATAATAAATAACTGCAAAGCCATTGGTGTACCGCGAATAATGGTAGTATATACTTTACATATAAACTTTGGTATTATCATCCACCGCGATTTCTGCGCTGTGTCCACCAGTGCAATCACCGTCCCCAGTATTAGCCCAATGATTATCGCAAAAAACGAAATCTGTAGCGTTAGCAAAAATCCATGTAGCAAAGATTCGATATATTCTGGCGTTGTAAAAAGTTCTACTATTTTTTCAAAGAAATTATCCATTTGTAAGTCCCATATATTTTAATATTAATTTATCAATTTCGGTTTTGCCATCTTCGCCAGGCTCTAGCATCTCCGCTAGCACCTCATTGAACGCGTTTAATAGCTCCGTTCGTTGCTTATTCACTGCAATCGCATAGGATTCTTCCGCCGGATAATCTTCTTCTACGGTTTTCCCGCTATAATACAATGGCAAAGCTGCCAAGTTCGGATTTTTTTCTACAATAAACCTTGCCGCCAGTTCATCCGCAATCGCATAATCAATAATATGTGCACCTATTGCATCCGCCGTCAATTGATGCGAATCAAATCCTTTAATTTTAGTATTGGTATTTTTCAGCACGCCGCCGTCCACTTCACCAGACATAAACAAATATCCTGTACTGCCCATTTGTGACCCAAGCGTTTTGCCAGCTAAAGCTTCCCACACTACGTGCCCATTACGCGTCTCTGGTGCTGCATTTTTATCGAAAATTGCATACTGTACCGAAGTATAGTAGGGAATACTAAAATCTACTTTTTCCGCCCGCGCTGGCGTAATAGTCAATCCTGCCGCACCAGCGTCAGCAATAACACCACTTGCTACGTTGTCGATAATTAAATCAAATTCCACATTTTTGATCTCAATCTTTGCGTTTAATTTTTCCGCTACGCGGTTGATGATGTCTATATCCACCCCTACAATTTTGCGATTATCATAAAACTCAAACGGCGCAAAAAACGCATTAGTTTCCACTGTGTAATCGTAACTTTCTAGATTTTGGATTAAAGTCACGGTGTTTAAAACCGCTAGCCCTACTACCAAGAGAATCAAAAGCCACCACCCAGAAAAGAACTTTTTCACCTTCTCCGCCCGTTTTCTCGTCATATCTCCATTATACCACAAGCTTCTTAGCTCAACGTATTGACAGAATTAAGTATGTGGGATGCGTTCATCAAACGTGCCGAAACATACTATCGTGGGCATTCCGCTCTTAACCTTGATCGCATCGATGCGATTATCCTGGCCCTGGCCAAGGGGTCAGAAATCACAATCATTGTCTAACCCTGCCTCATGGAGGCCAACCCGGCCTCCTTTTTCGTGTAAACCTTCTGCATAAAAATAGCCCCCTCAGGGCTTCTTTTATTTTCTGGTGACCCGGGTGCGAGTAAATCTTCGCTTCGCGAAGCTTTTCCGCCGGGCGTCGCCTCGATAAATCTAAAATTTATTTTAGATTTATACTCGTCTCCTACGGCGGGCGAACCATAGTTCGCCCCTCCCCCAGAGTAACAGAAAATAAAATAAGCCTTAAAAGGCTTCTTTTATTTTCTGGTGACCCGGGTGCGAGTCGAACGCACAACCTCTTCCTTAGGACGGAATTGCTCTATCCATTGAGCCACCGGGCCAAATAAAACCAAATATGCTATAATGATTATATCATGAAATTACTCTCCAAGAAAGAAGAGAAAAAAACCGAAAAAGAAAAGGTAGAAGAACGTCGCGAAGAGGTCCTTGCCAAAGGTCGCAAATTCAAATACCCTTTTCAGTGGACGCGTCACCGCGTCGTTATTAATACCATACTCATCGCATTGGTTGTTTTTGCAATGATTTTTATTGGTGGCTGGCTTGCTCTATACCGCATTGGCATGACGGATCAGCTACTTTTCAACATTACCAAAGTTCTGCCACTATCTGTAGCCAATGTGGATGGTGAAGAAGTTCGTTTCTCGGATTATCTCATGCTCTACCGCAGCAGTATGACTTCTATAGAACGTCAATCTGGTAGCCAGTTCGACGAATCTTCATTTGAAGAACTTCGTTCCGAATACAAACGTTCCGCTCTCACCGAAGCCGAAAAATACGCTTACGCCACCAAGCTTGCCAAAGCGTCAGATATCACGGTTTCACAGGAAGAAGTTGCTACAGAATTTGATCGTCACCTCAAAATCGGCGGTATAGACCGTAGCGAAGAAGGCTTCATCAAGATTATTGAAAACAATTTTGGCCTGGATAAAAGCGAATATGATCGTATGCTTTATCTTACTCTCGTCAAAGCCAAAGTAGAGATGGATATCGATACAAACGCCAATAAAATCGCTAGTAGGGTAGAAACACTTTTAGCGGAAAATGGCAATGACTACAAAGCCGTTGCTGATCAACTCGGCGGCGAGATTGTTTACGAAGAAACCGGCGGCTTAGTAGATAATAGGAATATAGACGGTGGCCGCGCTTCTGAGGCTATGAAATTAGAGCCCGGCGAAAGTAGTGGTCGTTTTGTCTCCATGAACGGCGATGGCTATTATTTCGTTAAACTCATCAAAAAAACCGATTCTGAAGTAGATTTCGTGTCTATCAAAGTTCCATTTACAGAATTCGCCAAACAATTCGCTACGCTAAAAGAAGACGGCAAAATTTCTGAATACATTAGCATCGCCGATCCCGCTGCAGAAATTCCGCAACCGGAGTAACATCACTAAAAAGAGCCCCGTCAGGGGCTCAATTCAGATAAGGTGCATAGATAGATAAGTTTAGTCTCCGAGACATAGTTCGACAATCTTATCGATATGGGCCTGAGTGGAGTTGATGAGCGGGATATCTACGTCATCCTGCTCAAGAATCATCTCGAGCTCAGTGCAGCCCAGCACGATTGCGTCAGGTCGAATATCGCTGTCCGCAGGGAATTGATAAACGAAGTTCATCATAAATTCCTTGGATTCGGGCGTTATTACCCCACGGCACAGTTCGTCAAAGATAATTCGGTCGATCTCTTCGATTTCTTCAGGATAATTATCTACCGACATCACCTCGACACCGTGTTGTGCAAGGCGTTTCGCCATGAAATCTTCGGTCATGGTGAATTTAGTTCCGAGGAGGAGTACGCGTTTAGCCCCCACCTCTTTGCACTTCTCAGCGATGCAGTCGCCGATGTGGACAAGAGGTATTTCTACGCGTATTGCTCTGGCGCCGGTATGCTGTATCCACGTATATGGTTCGGCGATATACTCAGCGACTTTGTGCATTGTATTTGTGGCAATCGCCACATAATTACATTGGTTTTCGAGAAATAGGTTTCTCGCTGCGGCGCGAAGGAGACGGCCGATTGTTGCCCAATCGCCTTTTTCCATCAGCTTGTGGTAGTCCTCAAAGTTTACGCTTCGGAGTACCAGGTCTGCGGACGCTAAGCCGCCGACACGCTCGTTCGCCTGACGGTTTATCCGTTCATAGTAATGGAGAGTTGACTCGTAACTCATCCCTCCGATGATACCGATACGTCTCATTTTAACCTCCTTAGTCACAGTGTAGGTATACATTCGGGTCCGGTGCAACGACCTCAAAGATGTCGCAATCCCAGTCGGGATCTAAGAAAAACTCTTCAATGACCTTGATGGCCACAGAAGCGCAGGAGAGGTTGGTTTCCGGATTAATAATATCCCGGTCGCTAGAAACACTAACGTATATTCCGCAGAAGTCACACTTTTTTGTGCAAAGTTCGCCTTTTTCATTGGCTATTTCACTAAACTTAATCTCGGTGCAGAGTGCACCAAATTTCGGAGAGTAGCCGTTGGCTTCCGTAATATACGGCATAGAGCAAAAACAGCCAGAGAGCAGAATGTTCCCTTCGTCTTGACCGAGAGAACAGTGGGCGATTTTGAGCGCGGAAATCCCATAGCAATCTATCTTGTATTTAGCGCCATTATTTCCAACAACTTCAGCCCTTCGGCTCCCACAAAGCTCTATGGGGAAGGCGTGTTCGTAGTCAACGATATCCGGCGAAGGCCCGCTAAAATCGCTTAGCCCTCCAAGCCACTGATCAGCCAGTTCGCAACATGGATATGCCAGTATGCGGATACAGCCCTCACGGATGCCTATATCTTTCGCTTTTTTGCGTACAGCATCCCTGATTTGTTTTACCAGTTCTAAATATACTTTTTTCAAAGCACATTCACCTACCTTTCTAAAATTATAAAAATTCGATTTTTAAGTTACCTCAAAAATACCCCATAAGTCTAACATATCTTTCCAAGGTTGTCAATTTCAGTATACTAGTTCACCTTGTGAAATTATCAAAAATATGATATAATACAAATTGCGCATCATAAGATACAGACTTTTTGTAAACTATATCTTAGAAGGGGGATAAACAATGTTCTTTAAAAAAACTAATTTTACTTCAATCGTCAAAAAATCTTGCGCTGAAAGGCCCTTTCTTGCCACCACGCAAAACCTCGGCTATATTCAAAAGCTGCATCCCGTTCCGGAAAAGGCCTTTACTATTTTGGGCTCGGGAGACTCAGTATTCCAACTCGTTTACCGTGGGACAAAAAGCATCACGGCTGTGGATGCCAATGAAAACCAGATTAATGTTTTCTACTTGCGTCGTGCCGCCATCAAGGCCTTAAACTGTAACGATTTTTATGAGTTTTTGCTTCGTGCTTCAAGCAAGAATTTCTTAAGTCGTGGTATCTTTGAACGGGTGGCACCATACTTTGGGGTCGGCGAAATCAAGGCACAGCAATTTTGGCAGAATTTTTTTGAAAAATATACCCCTATTCGGGACGTCCACACTTATGGGCTATTCTTTAGAGGTGGAATTGAATTCTGTGGGATTAATAACGTTAGGGAGTCACTTGCCTTTCTAAAAAATCCCGGTGCCTATCAGCAACTAAAGCAAAACTTAAAATCTGCGACAGTCACGTTCCATTATAGTGATGCTATTGATTTTCTGACACAAGGCGACGCAGACTACGACTGGATAGACCTCAGCAATATATTAGTCTATTATTATCAATGTGCTTCTAATTTTGGCCCAAACGTCTTTAGTGATAGCATCAAAAAGCTCCAAGAAGCCTGGAATAGAGATGTCATTAAGGATGGTAAAAGATCGGTCATGGTCTTAGACTATATGTTTGGCATTAGAAAACGTGAGTTAGAAAAAGGCCTCATCAAAACTCGCGGCGCTAAAAACGCTTACGAAAAAATGGTCCTTGAGATTTATGATCAAATCTTTGCCGAGCTTACGGCAAATTTCGGCAAAGTTGACATCATGGAAGTCAAGGAAGTAGCTGATGCTATGCCTGCTAAGGGTATCAAAGATAGCGTTCTTTATGTTACGAAGTAAAACAAAGCACCTCCCTAAAGAGGTGCTTTTTCTTATAGCTGCGCGCCAACGGGCTTATTACATCCAGCACAAGAATAGAAGATAAAAATCAGGTATCCATTCCAAATAAAAAATACGAGAGCAAGCTCTCGATTTTATTTCTACCTGGTGCGGGTATGGGGAGTCGGACCCCAATCTTATCCTTGGGAAGGATACATAATAGCCGCTATACGATACCCGCAGGCTCCCTCTATTATACCATATCCCTGTAAATATGGTATAATAATTTTATGGAACAAATCCGCGAACAGATTAAAACTACCGTCAAAGACCTCTATGGTCTAGATGTTGCGCCAGATATTACTCCATCGCCTGAGAATGTCGATGCGGATTATTCTTCTAATATCGCCCTGAAACTTGCCAAAGATTTGCGCAAAGCACCAATGGAAATAGCAAACGAAATCGCTCATAAAATCTCCGCAAAAGTTTCTGCACCAGGTTTTCTTAACTTCACTTTGCCAGACGAATATCTAGCCGCCCAAATCAAAAATCTCAGCACCAATTTCAGAGAAAATATATCATCAGACGAATATTCTGGCAAAACTGTTATTTGTGAATTTAGTGACCCCAATCCCTTTAAAGTATTGCATGTCGGCCACCTCTATACTAGTATTGTGGGCGACTCTATTAGTAGGCTATTTGAATATTCCGGCGCTAAAGTTATTCGTGCCAACTTTGGCGGCGATGTAGGCTTGCACGTTGCCAAAACTCTCTATATCCTAGAGCAAAAATCCCCCGCAGATTTTACCATTGAGGATATCGCCAAATGCTATGTAGAAGGCACTGCTGCCTATGAAGATAGTGAGGATGCTCATGCCAAAATCACCGAACTGAACAAAAAAATTTATCAGATTAATTCCGAAAATTTTCATGATAGTAAGCTAGCTGAACTTTACTGGAAGGGCAGGGAATTATCCTACGATTATTTCAAAGATTTCTACGCTCAGATTGGCGTACATTTCGACAAATTCTACCCCGAATCCACTGTCGCCGATTTGGGCCTAGCAAAAGTCAAAGAAGAATTAAAAAACGGTGTCTACGAAATCAGCGACGGCGCAGTAATTTTCAATGGCGATAAGTTTGGTTTGCATACTCGTGTGTTTATTAATAAAGAGGGCGTCCCTACCTACGAAACTAAAGACGTCGGCCTAATTTTCACCAAGTGGCAAGATTACCATTTTGATAAATCCGTAGTCATCACCGGCAGCGAGCAGTTAGATTATATGAAGGTAGTACTAAAGTCTGTAGAACAATACGCTCCAGATTTGGTAGAAAAAACCACTCATCTCACTCATGGCCTAGTCAAACTCCCCGGCAATGTCAAAATGTCTTCCCGTAAGGGCAATTTCCTTAAAGCCGTAGATGTATTAAATATGGTTCGTGATGAGCTGCAGAGCGAATATAATTCCACAGACAACACCGTAGCTCTCGCCGCCACCAAATACGCTTTCCTCAAATATAAAATGGGCGGTCATATCATCTTTGATCCTAAAGAATCCGTCAAAATGACCGGCAATTCAGGCCCTTATTTGCTTTATTCTGCCGTTCGTGCTAAGAAGATTTTGTCTAGAAACGTCAAAAATAATCTCAAAGCGAACATACGCGACAACGGGAGCGGAATAGCAAGCGAACCCCGTAACGACGGGCGTGAGCGCAGCGGTTCGCGTGAGATTATTTTGACGTCATCCGAACGTAATCTTGTCAAGAAGATTTTAGAGTACAAGGGTACGCTAAAGGAAGCCGTCGCCGAAATGGCGCCGCACAAAGTTGCGAGCTACTTGTATGAACTCGCCCAGGAGTTCTCACGCTTCTATGAACACTGCCCTGTAGCCGGCAGCGACAGGGAAGCTGAGCGCACCGAACTCGTCAAAGTTTATCTAGACACCATGTCTCACGGCTTAAATATTCTAGGCATTAACATCCCGGAGGAAATGTAATGAAAAAAGCTAAATTACTATGGGTGGATTTAGAAATGACTGGCCTCGAACCAGACAAAGACAAAATCTTAGAGGTCGCTGCCATTGCTACAGATATGGAATTAAACGAAATCGCCAAATACGAAGCCGTAGTTAAGGTAGATGAAAATCTAATGAAATCCCGCATGGTGGGTGATTTCTGGGAGAAAAACAGTAAATCGCGCGATAGTTTAATGGCACAAAACAAAGACGGCAAGCCCGCAGCGGAAGTAGAAAAAGAACTTATAGATTTTATAGATAAATATTTCGGCAAAACAATTTATCTCGCTGGCAATTCTATTCACCAAGACCGCAAGTTTATCGAACGTGAAATGCCAGAGCTAGATAAGAAATTACACTATCGTATGCTAGACGTTTCTGCTTGGAAAATTTATTTCGAAAACGCTTTGAATAAAAAATTTACCAAGCCGGAAAATCATCGTGCTTTAGACGATATTAATGGCAGTATAGAGGAGCTAAAATGGTATTTGACGTTTCTAAAATAAGCGGCCTAGGCGAATTCACTATTCAGAAAGAAAAAGACCGCGAACTATATCTTAAAAATGGCCGCACGTTTTTGGTATTGCACCGCAACACCATAGAAGTCCGCTGCGACCAAAAACTAAGCGACCTTCTAAAAGGGAAGTACGAAAGCGTGATGGAATCCCGCTATTTTGGCCGTGGCGGTATCGAAATCGTTCTTGCCGGCCAACTTTCAGAAATTGAGCTTGCCGACCTTGTCCGCCTCAGCTACAATATCACCGCCTAAATATTTTGCTTTTGTTGCAAAAATGCTATAGCTAAGATTCTGCATATCCGAGAGCATGGAGATTGCCAATAATATCTAATCAAAATAACGATTTCAGTAAAATAATACATCTACATGACGGCAGTGTTGGTATAATTTCTAGTCCAACATTTTTCGTTAGGGCCGGAATGATGTTGGGTGGCAATATTTCATATTCTGGTAAATATGACTATCATTGGTCAGGAAACGCTAAGGATTATTGGGGGGCGTATAGGTTTAATTTTGACATTAAGAACTGGTGGAGTTCGAGCGATGATAGATATCGTGTTAGATCTCTCCGCTGCCTCGTCCGCTAACTCCACAAAAAATCCCCCAGCCACCACTGGGGGATTTTGAATACAAATAAACTATTATTTCTTCTCAGTGGCTTTTGCTTCTTTGGCGGCTTTGCGTGCATCGCGCCGACGGTTTAATCGGTTCATCGCCTTAATTACCATAAAGATTACCCAGGCGATTACTAGGAATTGCACTACATTTTGGATGAAATTACCGTATGCAATCACTGCCTCGTCGCCTGTGCCAAAGAAATTCGGCACCCGGATAGCTAAATTAGTGAAATCTACGCCACCAACTATTAACCCTACTATCGGCATCACGATATCGTTCACTAGGGAATTAACAATCGCAGTAAACGCACCACCCACGGCCACACCTACGGCGAGATCTATCATCGAGCCACGATTAATAAATTCGATAAACTCTTCCTTTAAACCTTGTTTTTCTTGAATTTTGGCTGCTTCTTCGGACTTTGCCATATTATTCCTTTCTTTATTTAGTTTCCGAAAAATCATTAAATTTATCGTATAAATTATCTAAACTATTATACGACGTGGTCAGCATTTCTTTTAGTGCGTCATTGCCAGTAGATTTTAAAAGCTGCGCTTCGGTATTGGCTATCAGTGAAATCTCGTATGCCATCTTGTGGGCATAAATTCTATCTAGTACACCATTAATCTTTGCCTCAAAAAACTCATCCTTCAAAGCATCTTTAGCGGTAGTCTCTTCTTCTATGATATTTTGTTTTACGTCTTTAGCTTTAAAATTATACTTAGCTGTGGCGTATTCTGTTAGATCTTTGCTAGTGTTAGACAAAATTCCACTAAGAGATGCACTATAAGAGCGTAAATCTGAAGATTTTATGTTTGGCTGGTATTCGCTGATTATTTCTGAAGTGTTATCAATGTGTAAAATCAGGGCAAATAGACGGTCTTTATCGCTACCGCGTGCACCGCCCAAAATCCCACCAAGAATCATAATAAACACAAAAACAGCCACACCGATCACACCTACCCAGAAAAATTTAGAACCAAAAATACCGCTCAATTTAGACTTTTTAACTGGTCGATTTTTCATAGAAATCTGGTTCAGATATTCTTGTCTATCCATATGGTATAATTATAGCATATGAACGATGCTAAGGAGGAGATAAAATCCCGACTGGCGGTGGAAGATGTAGTGGGGCAGTATGTGGAGCTAAAGCGGGCCGGCCGAACTTTAAAAGGTCGTTCTCCTTGGGGGGTGGATAAAACTCCTAGTTTTATGGTTTCGCCGGAAAAGGGGATCTGGCACGATTTTTCTGCCAATAAAGGTGGCGATATCTTCACTTTTGTCATGGAGGTAGAAGGTATTGGTTTTCGTGAGGCATTAGAAAAACTCGCTGCGCAAGCCGGCGTAGATCTTGCCAAATATCGCGGCGGCGATCCGCAAGTTTCTCGCAAAAAAGCCCGTGCCCGCGAAGCTTTAGCACTGGCTACCAAATATTATCAAGCTTGCCTGGTGCGCAGCAAAAATGTTTGCGAATACGTGTTTTATCAGCGCAACCTTAACCGCAAAACCGTAGAAGAATTTAAAATTGGCTATTCGCCCGCCAGCGGCAAAGCCTTGCTTACGGCATTAAAGAAACGTGGTTTTTCCGAAGAAGAATTAGACGTGGCTGGGCTTTTGAACCGTTTTAAATCTGATATGTTCCGTGATCGTATGATGGTGCCTTTTATCGATACCACTGGCAATGTAATCGGCTATACCGCTCGTATTCTCGGCAAGGGCGAGCCCAAGTATCTTAATACGTCGGAAACCCTGCTTTTTAATAAGTCTCGTTTTATTTTTGGTTTATATCAGGCCAAAGAATCTATTCGTCGCAATGGTTTTGTAGTAATAGTGGAAGGGAACATGGACGTGATTTCTAGTCACCAAGCCGGTGTAAAGGAAGCCGTAGCTACTTCTGGTACCGCCATGACCGAACAACATCTGAAAGCTCTTTCTAATCTTACTTCTGATATTCGTCTAGCTTATGACGGTGATGCCGCCGGGGTTAAAGCCACGGAACGCGCCATTATGCTGGCCGGCGACCTAGGGATAGATTTAACGGTAATTTCTGATTATCACGGTGCCAAAGACCCAGATGAGCTCATTCAAAAAGATCCTAAGCTATGGCAAGCCGCGGTGAATAAAAGCGTGCCTGCGGTAGATTGGCTACTTAAAAAATACGAAGAAACCGTAGATTTGAGTTCTGCTCCCGGTAAACGCAAATATTCCGATGTAGCTCTAAAGTTATTGGATTACGTTAAAGACGAAATAGAGCGCGCCAGCTACGAAGAAAAAGTTGCCAAAAAGCTGGATGTGGACGTGGCTGTGCTTCGCGAAAAAGGCGAAAGACTGAGTAAAAAATTAGAACAGTCTGGTAAGAAATATCTCAAAAAACCCAAAACCGAAATTAAAAGTGACACTATAAAAAAACTAGAAAATAGTTTATTGGCCCTCAAAGTTTTTGGCGGTGTCAGTAAAATCCAGATTCCACTAGAAATTCCAGAAGACGATACTCGCTTGGCTGAGTTGGAATTAATTTTTAATTCTGAACACCAGCTCTCCGAAAACGCAGATTATGACCGCGAGGCCAAAGAACTTTTAGACCGCTATAGGGAAGAAGTCAAAAAACAAAAAATTAAAGAGCTTAGCAAAAGGCTAGATGAGCTAGATGAGAATGACGAAGAGTATGAAAAAGTTTTGCGTGAGATAAGAAACTTGCAAAAACTCTAAAATTAGATTATACTTAGTGCAATGAGCTCTAAAAAAGACAATATTTTGAACGCAAAAGATTTACCAATAGACTTAGACGAGCCAGAAACTGGCGATCTTGAAAACGAAGAAGAACTCTCCGACGAAGAGCTAGCTATCACTGCCGAAAACGTTGATGCTTTCGCAGATGATTCCGTACGGCTTTATCTTCGTGAAATTGGTAAAATCCCATTGCTTACTCCAGAAGAGGAGGCGGATCTTGCTCAACGCATCGTCAAAGGCGATAAAAAAGCCAAAGACAAAATGGTAGAATCCAATATGCGTCTCGTGGTTTCTATCGCCAAGCGTTATGGCGGCCGCGGTCTAGATTTCCTTGACCTCATACAAGAGGGAAACACTGGTCTTTTGAGAGCTGTAGAAAAATTTGACCCAGACAAAGGCTTTAAATTTTCCACCTATGCTACTTGGTGGGTGCGTCAGGCTATTACTCGGGCTATTGCCGACCAGGCTCGGACTATCCGTATTCCCGTCCATATGGTAGAGACTATCAACAAAGTATTGCGTACTACTCGTAAACTTACTTCAGAACTAAACCGTGAGCCCACCAACGAAGAAATCGCTAAAGAGCTGGATATGGAACCGGAAAAAATCGATTATGTGATGCGAATTAAGCAAGACATTGCATCGCTTGATGCCTCCGTTGGCAAGGATGGTGACGACGAAGATTCTGTACTTGGTGATTTTGTAGAGGATGAAGAGCGTGCCTCGCCAGAAGATTCTGCTGCTAATCAAATACTAAAAGAGCAACTTTCCGAAATTATCGCCACATTGACCGATAGGGAACAAAAAATCATTCGCCTGCGTTTTGGCATTGGTGGCGGGCGCCCGCACACCCTAGAAGAAGTTGGCAATGAATTTGATGTTACTCGCGAACGTATCCGTCAGATTGAGGCCAAAGCCTTAGCAAAACTTCGCAAGAACAAAGACACTAAAAAATTACACGAATATTTAAGGTAGGAGGCATATGCTCAAGAAAATATTACCACTAATTTTAGCAGTTGTGCTAGGCCTCTCATTTATTACTGTTCCGGCTTTTGCCGAAGATTCCAACCCTAACTGCGTAAAAACCTCCATTATAGGCGGAGGGGAAGTTTGTGATTCCGGCAATGGGGACAGCGTAATACAAATTTTGAATTTAATTGTAGACATCATGACTGTGGGTATCGGTATCCTTGGTGTCATTGGTATTACTATTGTCGGTATCCAGTATCTTACTGCTGGCGGTAGTGAAGAAAAAACCCGTAAAGCCAAACGCCGCATGTTTGAAATTGTCATTGGGCTAGTTGCTTACGTCTTAATTTACGCCGCTCTTAAATGGCTCTTACCAAACTTCGGCGGTGGTGGCAGTAACCCGTAATTTATCATCATGCAGCGCCTTATTATCGTTTATAACCCCAGTTCCTCTCGTTTTGCCGATGTCAAAAAAAATGTCCTCACCCCCGCCCAGAGACTAAACGGATACATTATCGGTAAATATGAAGTAGAAAAAACCAATCTAGAAGCTAATATCACAAAGCTTGCCAAATTGATTCAAGACGGCGATCTAGTAATTTCCGCCGGCGGCGATGCTACCGGTATTATTGCAAGCAATGGCATCCTTAAATCTGGCAAGGATGCTACTCTCGCGGTGCTTCCATACGGCAACTTCAACGATCTTTCTCATACTCTCGGTACGAGTAAATTAGCGGATATCGTTACACGGACGGGTGGCCTCGCTGGGGGGACTCCCGCCGCGCGGAGGCGTGAGCCGAGCACGGTGGGGGAAACTGCGAGGTCAGGACCCGTTCAGAGACTATATCCATTGGAAATTATCGTGGATGGTAAATTCTTTCGTTATGCTACCTGTTACGTTACTATTGGCATGATGGCAGAATCTGTTAAAATCTACGATCAGCCCAAAATGCGAAAAAAACTTAAGACATCATTTGGCCGTAAAATTAGTTCTTACACGGATCTTGCCGGCTGGTATTTTAAATATCGTCATAAAAAACAGTTCCTGCCAGATTTTAAATTAAACGGCGAACCACAGCCCAAAAATACTTCAGATTATGCTGCCGTTAATGGTCGCTTCTTGGCTCGCGTTTTAAAAAGTACGCCATATTATCAAAATCCCCACACTTTTCTACATGAGACAGATCGCCTTACCAACTTCTGGCGTCTCTCTAAGCTCATCACAAAAAGCATCTTTTTCCGCATCGCCAATACTGAAACCACACATGACAAAATAGAGTTTCTAGAGCCAGCCACCATAGAACTCCAAGCCGAAGGTGAGTATAAAGTTTTCAAAAATATTAAACAAATTGAAATTAAGAAAAGCGATAAGTTTATTAAGGTTATCCATAAGTAGGAGATTATCATGCAGCAAACCCCAGATTTTATTAAAATTATTGAGTACATGAAGGCTCATTGGCCTAGCCAGGTCAAGCCAGAATGGCAGGTAAGTTTGCCAGAATACCCAGCACTTGTGCAAAAAGTACTTGCGGATTTTACTGTAGCTGCTACCAAAAACCGCCATCTTGTCCGCATCGCGGGCCTTTCTGGTTCTGGCAAGACCACTCAGATTTTGCCTGCCGTAGAAGCTTATTGCCAGAAAAACGGCTACGAACCTATTCTTATTGCTGCGCGTCGTTTCGTAGAATATCATCCTCATTATCAAGAAATCAAAGATTTTTATGGCGATGCCGATCTTCGCAAGATGACAGACGAATTCGCCACCATCATGCTTTTTCTTACCCTTACGGAACTTTTAAAAAACGGCTACGACATTGTCTTGGATGTTACGCTGCTAGATCCAGAAATCGAAGCTATGCTTCTAAAAACTATTAAAGCCACCCAGTACGAAATGTTGCTTCTAATGATTGCCGTTTCGCCTGCAGTCACTGCACATTTCTTAGCTGGTCGCGCTTGGCGTCACACTAAGGAAACCGAAGCAGAATTTATCCGTGCCACTTCACATGCGCTTGATTTCTATGCTGAGCGCGCCCCGGATATGCATATTATATTGTGGAGCGTTTATGATGAACCACCCATCTATGACGGTCCAATAAAAGATTCTCTAGATATTTTCGCTAAGTATTCAGCTCGCGAAGATTTACCAAAAGATGACGACGACGCCCGCCGCGACGCCAAAATCGCATATCTCACTAAATAACAGGGAATTATGACCTAATTAAGTGTTGTAATTTTTACAACACTTAATTTTTATATGACTATGGTATAATAAAAATGTTACAGTTTGATAAATTGAAAAACACTAGGTATTTTCAATTTTAATAGGTTAATTGGATATAAACGGCATCGTAAGGAGCTGATTATTCAATTAGCCTACATGGCCTAGTGTGATTATCAGACTGTAACACCCCTTGCGGTGCCATTTTTGTATTACTACCCCGTTTACAAATGGCACCACAAAGATAACTTAATAAAGTAATCAATTAAAGGTGATACATATGGGCCATAGAACCACAAAGTTTAGAATAGAAGCAGGTAGTGATAAAACCAAATTACTTGATAATTCAGGTAATAGTTATACCGCCTTCTTCTACCACGCTTTCCGCAATATATTAATTATTAGTATTCCGTTAGTCATCATTTCTGCTATTATCTTATCTTCGTTTCACATCTCCGCTACAGGTTCTAGTAGTGGTTCTACTTCCTCCACAGATAGTTTATCCTTTTCCATTTCATCATCCTGTACATTAAGTAGTGTAGTAGATAGTAGTCATACAGCAGAATTGATTAATGGTACTTATACTAATGGTATAGGTAAGACTACCATTACTACACTATGTAATGATGGTAATGGGTATAGTGTATATGCAGTAGGATATAGTAATAATGAGGAAGGTAATAATAGACTAGTTAATACAGAAAGTTCTAACTTTAATATAGTATCAGGAACAGCAGAGTCAGGCGATACCTCTAACTGGGCTATGAAACTAAGTCTTAAGGAAGGTGATACTTCCACTACTCCACCTACTATTATTCCTCCATTTGATAACTACGCTACAGTTCCTATTACTTGGACTAAAGTAGCTACTATACCTTCTTCTACTACTGACATGGAGAAAGGTTCTAACTTTACTACTACTTATGCTACATATATCTCTCCTACTCAAGCAGCAGGTACATACTTAGGGCAAGTAAAGTATCTACTTACTCATCCTTCAGCAGTAGAACCTGGCACTAATTATTTCATTATGCAAGAAGTAGCTAACTGGAAGAATGATTTAGATGAAGAAGAAAGTGTCCAGGCCATAGACATTAGAGACGGCAAGATCTATTGGGCAACTAAACTTAAGGATGGGCATATCTGGATGACACAGAACTTAGATTTTGATATAGACACCACCAGAACTTATACTCATAATGATACAGACTTGGGCTGGGATCCAAATAGTTTTGATAGTAATGCTACATGGAAACCAGATACTACTAATGGTAGATATAACCTACCAGTAGACGGTACTTCTGTTCCTGGTTGGTCTAATAAGAATAGCTATCCATATTCTGCAGATCCAGGTGATGTGTATTACTATACATCAAACTCAGAAGCAGATGATATAAAATATACTTCACTATCTAACTGTACATCTGCAGGCCATACAGCAGGAGAATGTAAACATTATCATGCAGGCAACTACTATAACTGGACTACAGCCATAGCTTCTAATAATTCTAGCAGTCTTACGACACAATACGCTAACGCCCCTAACTCTATTTGTCCTAAAGGGTGGAGATTACCTATAGCCACTAACGCCAACCAATCTGTTTATGAGTTTGGGGAATTATTATATCAACAAGGTATTATAACAACTAAAACCAGTACTTCTTACACGGAAAACGGTTTCAACAATATTCGTAAAGCTCCTTTGTGGCTTGCACGATCCGGCTATGTCTTTTCTGGTACTCTTTACCCAGGATCGAACGGTCGTTACTGGTCTAGTACTGTTATCAATGGCAGTGATGCTTACGACTTCAGTTTCACGGCTAGTACAGTTATCCCTACTAGCAGTAATTTGAAAAATCGTGGATGGCTCGTCCGCTGCCTCGCCCGGTAAGTTTGGCGGACATTCGAAACCTAGACCCTTCAAATCTCAAAACTAACTTTTTGTTTGTATAAAGCAAACCCGAGAAAATTTTTCTAAATTTTAGAAAAATCGACGAGCGAACCCAGGGCAGGCGTGAGACGAGCGATTTTTCGTCAAGAAATTTAGAAAAATTCTTCCCGGCGTGCAGCGTAGGCGCAAACAAAAAGTTGGTTTTGAGATAAAGACAAAAGACCTATAATTGGTTCAAATTAATCTCTGGGAAATTCGTCCGGATATGGTCTGCATACCCCGCATCTATATGCTTCCACGCTAATTTCATTCTATCCACTTCTTCTGCATCATCCGCAAACTGCGCCAGGAATACTCTTTCAAACTCTTCTGGCACTGGGCGCGACACCATCCGTGCCACATCCATATTTGGATTACCCGTGCCAGCAAAACAAAAATCTATCACCCCCACTACGCGGTCATTTTTATCTAGTAAAATATTACCTAAATTCAAATCACCATGTACCAAATTTTGCAGCTCAGTCTCTTTGATGTAATCATGATCTGCATCTATATGCTTGGTATAGTGTTCATAATCTAATTCATGTAAAAATTCACTCAACGGATATTTCACTTTCTCCGGCGCTCCGCGCAAATCTATACCAGACAATTCCTTAATAAACTTCGCCACATCATATGCTGCACCGGTTAATGCTGTGTGTGATAGATGATAAATCCTATCGCCCAGCGTATATCCTTCAATTTTTTTGTGCACTGAATATGGACGCTTTTTATCGTCATAATGTAATTCCATTTGTGGGGTATAAAAACTAGTTTTGCCATCTACAAAATTACATACAGTAGCATCTTTCACGATCATTTTAGACCAAAACGGATTGCGCGGAAATCTAAAAAAATACGCACCATCATTAGTGGTGACCTCAATAACAATATTAGTCCAACCAGTAATGATATGTTTGGTATTCTCAATTTGCTTATCAGGAAAAGTTTCCGCAATAATTCTGTCTAACGGATCTTTAGTGGTAAAAAAGTTTGCCATACCTTATTATAGCATATAGGCAACTAGAATAATACCTTTCGGGACCATACGCGACTAACGAGGAGCGGAATGAGCGAAGCTTCGCCCATAACGATGGGCCGA
>CAMKRV010000002.1 GCA_946415265.1 uncultured Candidatus Saccharibacteria bacterium
TGTATATGCAGTAGGATATAGTAATAATGAAGATGGCAATACTAAACTCATTAACGCAGAACACCCTGAATACAGTATAGACACAGGATTAGCGACCAGTGGATTAATCTCTAATTGGGCTATGAAGTTAAACAATATACCAGACGATCCTTCTCCTACTCCACCTACTATAGAAAGTGACTATAATAATGTCTATGGCATAGTACCACCATATTGGACTAAGGTAGCAGGAAGAGCTAGTGGTACTACAGATATGGCTGAGGGATCATCTTTTACTACTACTTATGCGGTATATGCATCATCTAGTCAGTATGCTGGGACTTATAATGGGCAGGTGAAGTATTTGCTTATGCATCCTAGTTCTAATGATAAATATAAATTCTACATGCAAGACGTGGCAAATTGGCAAAATGCAATACTAAACCCCGGAGATACTTTACTCGCTACTGATGCTAGAGATAATAAAGAATATTGGGTTACCAGATTAGCTGATGGACATATCTGGATGACACAGAATCTAGACTTAGAGATAGGCGGTACCAATACAGCCCCACTTAACTCCAATAATACAGACATTAGCACTACCGCATCCGGTAGTGGCATCTATACAGATGGCTATACAGAACAAGATGGCGTCTGGACTTGGAATCCAGTCTCTACCGCTATCACCTCTAACTACTATATTGACGATATCACCGTTGAGCCATCTGCTTGGCCGACCAACAACTACACCACTCCATACTCAGCCGAAGGCGGTGACACGTATTACTATACCTCCAATAACACTAATAACGACACAAGATACAATTCGCTTCAAGATTGCAAAAACGCAAGCCATACCGAAGATGAATGCAAACGTTACTTTGCTGGTAACTATTACAACTGGTCTGCCGCTATAGCGTCTAATAATTCTACTAATATAGGCAGTACAGCAGGAGAAATCGCCTCTAACTCCATCTGCCCTAAAGGTTGGCGTCTTCCTAATGCCTCACAAACAGATAACGTTAACAATGAATTTGGTAGGATGTTATATGGAGAAGGCATTACCGCAGCTTTATCAAATGGCAATGAATTTGTAGGTTATTACAATGGTGTTACTAGTTTTAACAAGCTACGTTCTAGTCCTTACTACTTTGTGCGGTCTGGCTATATCAATGGCGGTACCCTGAACAGTCCCGGCTTCGACGGCCTCTACTGGTCTAGTACGGCTAGCAGTAGTACCAACGCTTACCGCCTGAGCTTTAGTGTTACTGGTATCTACCCAGCCCGTAGTCTCAGTAGGTACTACGGGTGGTCTGTACGCTGTGTTGCTCGCTGATTTAAATAAATAACCCTAAACGAAATAAAGTTAAGCGTAAGCTACTGGTGGGGGGTTGAATTCCCCACCTCTATATGCTAGTGTGCTACTATGAAAGCAAAATATAATATCGTGATACCGGAGAATATTTACCCCAGGCCCACTACTAGAGAGATATCGGCTGCATATATTTTGGCAGGATATTTTAAAGCAGATATAAAATTTATCCCACGCAGTAATCAGAGAACACCAGATTTTCTAATTAATAATTTGCGTTGGGAGTTAAAGACTCCTACCGGCACTGGCAAATATAATATTCAACATTTATTGCATTCCGCAATTCAACAGTCTAAAAATATTATAGTTGATGCGAGATTCTCCAAAATGCATATTGCAAAAATAAAAAACGAATTAAGATATCATAGCAGCGTTACTACCAAAGGTATCAAAAACCTTCTCCTTATTTCAAAAGATAAGAAAATTGTTGTAATTATTTAGTATCTATGTTATTATGAAACTAGCGAAAGCTTGCAGGCAGCGCTGTAATGCGCAGGTTCGGAGCTTTCTTTTTTCACTTCTTCCCATCCATAAAATCTTTAATACGCTCTACTTCGTCACGCAAAGCTGCGGCGCGTTCAAACTCTAGGTTTGCCGCGGCGAGTTGCATTTCGGAAGATAATTGCTTAATTAATGCCGGCAACTCATCCTTTGGTATGCGTTTAATATCTAGCTTATTTTCCTTCTCTTTTTCTGGAATTATCGCGCGTAGGCCCGCCGAAATTTCCTTTTGCACGGAGTGCGGTGTGATGTGATGCTTTTCGTTATATTCTTGTTGGATTTCGCGCCGCCGGTTAGTCTCAGTGATAGCTTTTTCCATGCTCTCGGTAATAAAGTTTGCATACATTATTACTTTGCCTTCTTCGTGGCGCGCCGCCCGGCCTATTGTCTGGATTAGAGCAGACTCGCTCCTCAAAAACCCTTCCTTATCCGCATCCAGTATTGCCACTAGCGATACTTCTGGTAAATCTAATCCTTCGCGTAATAAATTAATTCCTACCAGTACATCATATACGCCGGCACGTAAATCTCGCAAGATGTCGCCTCGTTCCAAAGTATCTATATCGGAATGGATATAGGCAGTTTTTACGCCGCGTTCTTTCAAATGGTCCGTTAAATCTTCCGCCATCCGCTTCGTCAATGTAGTAATTAGCGTACGCTGACCTTTCGCAATACGTTTGTCTATTTCTTCCATCAAGTCGTCTATCTGCCCGTCTGATGAACGCACTTCTATTTCCGGATCCAGTAGTCCTGTCGGGCGAATTACCTGCTCGGCCGGCGCTGGGGATACTTCTAACTCGTATTCTCCCGGTGTAGCCGATACATATATCGCTTGATTAATGCGCGCCTGGAATTCGCCATAAGTCAGTGGCCTATTATCCAGAGCAGAAGGCAAACGGAACCCATAATCCACCAAATTTAATTTTCGCGCGTGGTCACCGTTGTACATCCCACGTACCTGTGGCAAGGTCATGTGGCTTTCATCCACTATCAGTAAGAAATCTTCCGGGAAGAAATCCAGCAATGTGGCCGGCGGTTCACCCGCACGGCGTCCATCTAGGTGGCGCGAATAATTTTCAATTCCCTTCACAAATCCAGTCTCTTTTAGCATTTCCAAATCATACTTGGTGCGCTGGCTCAGCCTTTGCGCCTCCAAATATTTCTGATGCTTTTCAAAATATTTTAATCTATCGTCAAACTCTGCACGAATTGTCACCAATGCTTGCTCCAGCTGATCCATTGGTGTAGCATAATGGGTGTTTGGGAAGATATGAATATGATCCGGTTTCTCGCGCACTTCAAAAGTTAGCGGATCTACGATTTTTACTTCTTCCAAATCGTCAAAGCCAAATTCAAACCTATAGGCATACTCACCATTGGCTGGATACAAATCTATCGTATCACCCATCACCCGGAAGTTCCCGCGTTCAAATGCTAGGTCGTTTCTGTGATATTGCATTGCCACTAGTGCACGGATAAAATCAAGCTGATTTAAAGAGATGTGCGAAAGTTCTTCTGAAGGGGGTTCGGAGCCTGGCAAGGCGAGAAGTAGCGCGCCACCCCCGTGGCGACGGGCGGTGGCGACGCGCCCCGAAGAAGAATCTTTCGACATCTCAGTAAACCAGCCATCCTTATTACGCCATAGCGGCAACGACATTTCCAAATAATGCATCGGTGAACCAATGCCATAAATACAAGATACCGAAGAAATCACAATTACATCGCGCCGCGTCAGCAATGCTTCCGTCGCACCATGTCTTAGTCTATCTATCTCATCATTAATCGCCGAATCTTTCTCGATATAAGTATCGGTAGATGCAATATAGGCTTCTGGCTGATAATAATCAAAGTAACTCACAAAATAATGCACTTCATTTTCAGGGAAAAACTCGCGAAATTCCGAATACAACTGTGCGGCTAAAGTTTTATTATGTGCCAAAATTAACGTCGGCTTTTGCACGTTTTGAATAATATTCGCCATCGTAAACGTCTTACCGGAGCCTGTCACGCCTAGCAACGTCTGCTCGTGCGTGCCTGCCAAAATACCATCCGTCAACTGTTTTATCGCTGAAGGCTGATCGCCCGTGGGCTGATATTTTGACACCAATTTAAATTTAGGCATATACCTAAATTATACCATATTCGCCTTTCTTGACCGCCGCTGCTGAGTTCGTTAAAATAAAACAAAGGAGTAATATGAAAAGTATAGTTGTTTATTATTCACGTCCAGACGAAAATTACGGAGTAGGTGATGTAGAAATCGGTAATACTGAATTTTTGGCTAAAGAAATCATCAAGCAAACCGGTGCCGATGAATTCAAAATTGAACCAAAAGTTCCCTATCCTAAAAATTACATGGACTGTGTAAATCAGGCTACCGAGGAACTTAAAAACAATGCTCGCCCAGAATATCTTGGCGATGTAGACTTAAAAGATTACGATACAATTTATCTTGGTTATCCTATTTGGTGGGGTGATTTGCCAATGGTTTGCTACGCTTTTCTAGAAAATCACGATCTTACCGGTAAGACTATTATCCCATTTAACACCCACGAAGGTTCGGGTAATTCCGGCACTTATGCCAAGTTGCAATCCAAGTTCCCTGCCGCCACTTTTAAAGGTGATGGTTTTAATATGTCTGGCCACGAGGCGCGCACTAAGGAAGGTGCCGCTAAGATTTCAGGCTGGCTACAAACTCTATAAATTATGGCAAAATATCTAATCACCGTAAAACCCGGCACTTCACAGGAAAAGGTTGTAGAAACTGCTCCTGGCGAGCTAACTATACACCTCCGTGCCAAGCCTCACGATGGCGAAGCCAATACGGCGCTCATCAAAATTTTAGCTAAGTATTTTGGTATTCCAAAAACTAGCATCAAAATTATTCGTGGTGCCAAATCTCGCACCAAAACTATTGAATTTTAGTGAATATAATTAAAGTTTCCTACGATACTGGCTGGGAAAGTGGAGCGAATTACGCGGTATGGAATACCATAGTTCATTTCCGTTACCACGATAGAACCATCCGGATTAACCGCTTCAACATACCCTACGTGGCCATACCAGCCAGAGGTACTCTGAATCACTGCACCAGCTGCTGGTGTACGGTCCACCAAATAGCCATAGGCTGCCGCATTGCGTGCCCAGGTATTAGCATTACCTAGCATATTCGGCAAATCCTGGCGCTTATACCATGCCCATTGCGTACACTGGCCAGCTCCATAGGGGCCACCTAAGCCATAGAAGTAACCTATCACTTCTATATTTTCGCGCTGAGAAGTATTACCCAGATAAGTATAAGTATAGGTGGTGGTTGGGCGGGCTACCACTACTGGCGGCGCCACATACTCTGGTCGCTCCTTTTCTGGTAACGAGCCACCCTTCACTACAATCCGAATACCTTCAGATATTCCAGATACCTCTAGGTCGTTAAGGGCAATAATTTCTGCTGCGTTTGAACCGTATTTTTCAGCGATATTTTCCACTGTATCGCCAGATTTCACTGTATATACTATACCAGACGTACTAGGTATATATAACACCGTACCTGCCGATACATCGGTGGTTTTTAAGTTGTTAGACCAACGAATATCATCAGCAGAGACATTATATTTACTGGCAATTGTGTTGACATCTTCACCTTCCGCCACGGTATATTCTATTACGCCACGCGAAGCCGTGATATTGGTTATATTCGGTTTTTCTAATTTACCAGCAGAAGTCTGGCCAGAATCATACATTGTGTTAGTAATGATATAGTTGGACGCCACATCTGATGCGCTAGCTAGCCCTAAAGCATCTGATAGGTCCGCCACCACATATAATTCTGAAAGCTGATCTGTAGATACGTCATAATTATTGGCTGCAAAACTAGATAAGCTTAAACTTACCTCTGAATTGCGCTTGTCTAATGAGCCAATCGTTACTAGTGCTAAGGTAATCACCCCAGCAACAAGATACGGTAAAAAACTCTTCCACCGTTCAAGATTAACTTTTTTCTTTCTTTTCGTCATAATGCTACATTACAGAGGTTTTGGCAATGACTGTGAATATTCTGAATATGCTCCGCCTCTGTATAACTATAATACATCATACCGTCGTCTCCTGTCAAGAAGTAAAGATAAGAGGTTTCTGCTGGTTCTGCCACTGCAAGAAGGGCCGCTAGCCCTGGATTAGAGATAGGCCCACAGGGTAGCCCCGCATAAAGCCGTGTATTGTAGCAAGAATCTATCGTTAGAGCCGTCTGATTGTCGCTATACGTCTGTCTATCAGGATCCACCTGTTCAACAGCGTAAGATACCGTTACGTCGCTTCCTAAGGGGATTCCATAATCCAGACGTGTCAAAAACACTTGCGCCACGGTCGGCATTTCAGGGGTGGGAGCTTCCTTTTGCACAACGGAGGCCAATGTAATTCCCTCAAAAAGTGTTAAACCCTGGGCCGCATAGCGCTCCACTAGGCCATTGTCTGTAATTGCTCTTTCCATCCCCGTTAAAAATGTTTTAATGATGTCTTTTACTGGGGTATTTTCATAAAACTCATGCGTTTCGCCATATAGATATCCTTCTAGGCTAGCCCCCTCTGGGCGCTCTCTTAAAAAATCAAAATCATAGTCGGCATTTAGCGCGGCATCTACCTCTGTAGCTGTATATCCAGCCTCTATTAGCCCCGCCCGGACTTCTGCCAGAGTCTCCCCTGGCCGAATAGTAAAACTGAACACTTCAGCTTGCATATTGGCCTCTATCTGGGCGAATTGTTCTTGATATTCTTTGTATCGCTGATCTCTGATAAATAAGGCTACGCCAGTTGCCGCCAGACCCAAAATTGCCAGTATTACTATCCCGGAAATCCATTTTGTCGCTGTTTTCATCTTATGCTTTGCCTTTTTGGTGTTAAGTTTTACTTTATCCGTCTCCTTTTTCGTGATATTTGCTACATTTTTTCCTACCCCAGTTGCAGTGGTTTTTAATCCGGCTACCACACCCGTAGACCGCGCAAGATTTTGCGCTTCCTCCTGTGCCATTTTTTCAACAGTGAAGGTCTCCAAAAAATCCTGCAAGATGATAGATGCGGCCTCGGCATCTATTTCGCCTTTTTCGTAGCGTTTTTTGCGCGATTTAAGCCTTTCTTCTGCTACTACAGAGGTGAGAGATTCATCCTGAAACCGAATTTTTATCCCCGGTACTTTTTCTACTAAAATCTTAGCAAAATTGCGTACATATAGAGATTGCGCCGTTTCGTTACCTTCATTACTGCGCGGCAGTCCTAATACAAAGAAATTTGTGTTATTGAGGCGTGCAGTTTTGGCTATTTCCTGCCACTCTGAGCCATCTACATTAATGAACCCTACTGGTACCGCAATCCGGGTAGTTGAATCGGCACGGGCCACGCCAATACGCTTTTCTCCCACATCAAGGGCTAAAATTTTCATTTTAGCCCTTTCTGATAGAAATTATCGCCTCTGTTAAACTTCGGCACTACTTGTCCTTCAGTTCAATATTTACGGTAATTTTATTGGTATTTCCAGGAACAGAGCCAACCCAAGGATAAGATTTATCAATACTTACAGATACTACACCGTTAATATTCTTAAGATCGTGTTGCGCATCACCAATGCCTTTACCCTTGATCATCTCTACGATATCGTTCTCTGTTACCTTCGGCCCTACTGCATAAGAAGTCTTTAATCTACCAGCAAAGCCACTATCACCCTTCACGAAGTTCTCTATATATGGGTTATTGATTTCGTAAATCTTCTGATCATCACCGAGTTTGGCTTTTTCAGAGATAAACTCTTCAACTTTATTTTTGTCTATTGCAAACACGGTGGCGGTAGTTGTGGCCTTTAGTACTGGCTTTACGCCGTCTTTTACTTCTTCGCCGGCCGCCGGAGTAGCCGTAGCTGCAGACGTATCCTGATTGAAGCTACTCTCTATTATCATCATATCTTCACCGATGCCCTTAAAGAGCTTTTCTTTCTCTTCGTCTTCACTAGAAGATTTAAGCTGGTCTTTGGCCTTTTCAATATCAGCCTGTTCTACCACGGTTACGATATTATCTGTACCACCAGTCATTGCGTTATCAGAATACGGGAATACTCTAGCTATCGTATCCCAGCCCGTGCTAGATGCTGCAATGTTATATTTTGCCCCTGGTTCGCTAGCAACTACAGATATAGTGCCGTTTATTCTACAGCCATAATCTACCAAACCAGCAGAATTGTCCTTGTTGGCACACTGATTTTTGCCATCGCCGTTATAAGTAAGAGTTTGGCTTTCTGCCGCCAGGAAGGTTAATCCAGAAATAGTAAACGCTGTACCCTCGGAAATCTGCACAGAAGATTTAACATTTAGCGGGAAATATGCATAAACCTGTAATTCTCCTTTGGCTTTTTCGCCCTTGTTTTTCTTACCGGTAGCCTCAAAACTCACTTCTGCCACGGTCTCTACCTTCTTCTCTTGGATATAGAATTTGCCATCGGTAGCATTTTCGTCTGCAGCATTGGTGGTAAAGGTTACATTTTCAGAAAAATTGTTGTTTTCTGTTTTGATTCCTACCGTTACGGTCACCGCAGGCGCAATAACAAACGCCCAAATCATGAATATAATCAACGCTACCAGTGCAATACCACCAAAAATCGTCAATTTTTTATGCGCCTTAATCCAATTTATGATAGGATTGCCATCTTTGTCTGCTTTCTTCTTTTTAGCGGCCTTATCGGCTTTTTTGTCTTTCTTTTCCGTCTCCTCTTCTTCGGTGTCCTCTGCCTCTTCTGTTTCTTCCTTTTCCTCTTCTTTTTTTTCTGCTTCCGCTTCTGATTCATCTACAATTTCTTCTTCAGACGTCTCTTCTATCTCCATATCCGCAGTAGGTATTGCCGGTGGAGTTTGTAGATTTTTCGTTACCGGGATCCTGGTTGCTGCCGCCAATTTTACAATGGAAGGATCAGTGGTTACTAATACAATAGTTTTTTCCGCTGTTGCCCCTACTTTAGAAACTAATTTAATATTTACCACACTCCGAAACACGCCAGCTTTCTTGGGTGGCACCAACGCTACGATTTTTTCTTTTGAATTTTCGATTTTGGTAATGATATCGGTAATATCATCCTCGGGTTCAATATAAATGACGTCTTTATTCATAGTTAAAATATACCACATTTTATCTAGCTTGTGTTAAAATAAGTATAGATGAATATGTTTAAGCGCAATAACCCTAAGAACAGCGCAGTTAGCCAAGCTGGCTTAGCTGAGCTAGCGCTCAAAAACATCCACGATGGTGTAATTATTACTGATAAATCCGGCGTAATTCAATTTATCAACCCTGCCGCCGTCACCATGACAGAATGCGGCTCTGCCGATAAGGCCACCGGGCTGGACTATGGTTTACTATTAAAATTAGAAACCAAAGAAGGTCGCGAGCTATCCGAAGCTGAAAACCCTCTCATCCAGGCCATGTCTACGGGCCAGACTCTAGAAAATTGCCAAGTTTGCCTTATCGCCACCCAGTCTGATAAGCGCATACCTATCTGTATTTCTGTGCTTCCGGTAGATGGACTAAGCCAAAATCGTATCATTACTTTTCGTGATATCACCAAAGAGCTTGCCGAAGAAGGCGAACAGACAGAATTTATCTCCACCGCTTCTCATGAGATGCGCACTCCTGTCGCTACGATTGATGGCTACCTATCTCTCGCCCTCAATCCGCAGACTGCCGCCATAGACGAACGTGCGCGTGGTTACCTCACCGCCGCCCAGAAGGCATCCAAGCACCTTGGCAAACTTTTTCAAGATTTGCTAGATGTCACTAAATTAGATGACGGCAAAATCAAGCCTCATTTTGAGCCTGCCGAGATGGTTTCTCTAGTCAAGGATATCTCCGATGATTATATCGAACGCGCCCGTGAGTCCAAACTCAACTTTGCTTTTGGTTCTAATAGCTCAGTTGCTGGTGGTCGCCAGATGGATCAAGTTGTCTATGGTTTCGTGGATACCAATTTTATGCGCGAAATTATGGACAACCTTATCGAAAACGCTCTCAAATACACTCCGTCAGGCGGCTCTATCTATGTAAATGTACGTGGCGATGGTGATCGCGTGCTAATCAATGTTACAGACACCGGTATTGGTATTTCGTCAGACGATCTCGGTCACATTTTCCAAAAATTCTACCGGGCGGACAATTCTGATACCCGTACTATTGGTGGCACTGGTCTTGGGCTTTATCTTGTCAAACAGCGCGTAGAGGCTATGGGTGGCCGTGTTTGGGCCGAGTCTGCTTTTGGCGAGGGCTCTACTTTCTATGTTTCTCTACCGCGCATTACTAGTGACGAATACGAAAAACGTATGATTGTAATTCGTAACCAACAGATGCAGGCTCAAATGGCGCCAGCCAACCCTATCCCCTCATCTGCGCCCGCCATGCCAAATGTGGTGCCAGCTCAAGCTGCAGCTCCCGTTTCACAACCTACGCCAGCAACTCCGGCCACTCCGCCAGTTCAATCTGCGTCAACAGCACCCGTCGCACCGCAACCACAGGCTCCGGTTCGGCCAGTTGCGCCATCTCAGTCAATACAGCAAACTCCTCCGTTGCAAACTTCGGCGCAGTCTCGGCCGGTTTTACCAGCACAACCAGCGTCAGCTCCGCAATCTCAGCCACCCTCTCCACCAAGCCCCACCCCTCCGGCCCCACCAGCAGTTCCACCCATGCCTCAACCTATCCAACCACAAACTAATAACAACTTAAACGGAGTACAACAATGAGCAAAATAATGGTAGTAGAAGACGACGCAAGTTTGCGTGAGATTTACGGCATCCGCATCACTGCCGAAGGTTACGACGTAGTTTCAGCCGGCGATGGCGAAGAGGCCCTCGCGATGGCAGTCCGCGAAAAGCCAGATTTAATTTTATCCGACGTAATGATGCCAAAAATTTCTGGTTTTGATATGCTAGATATTCTTCGTACCACTCCAGAAACTGCTAATATCAAGGTAATCATGATGACTGCCCTTTCTGCCGAAGATCAGCGCCAGCGTGGCGAACGTCTCGGCGCCGATAGGTATTTAGTGAAATCACAGGTCGGTATCGAAGACGTGATCAACACAATCCACGAAGTCTTAGGTGATCGCGCCGCACCGGTTGCTCCAGAACCAGCTACCTCGGTCGCCGCAGACACAGCCGCTCCGGCACCCATGGCTACTCCCGCTATGCCAGATCAAAACATGGTGCAGCCGTCTGCCGCTATGCCAGCCACTCCGGTCGAACCTGTCTCTCAACCTGCTCCGCAACCCACGGTAGAACCTCAACAGTCACAAACTTATTATGGACCAACCCCAACAAATCCGGCTCAATAAATTCCTTGCCGAACGCTTAGGTGTATCGCGCCGTGAAGCAGATGATTTAATCTCTGCGGGTAAGATAACTATAGATGGAAAGCCAGCCTCGCTAGGCGCAAGGGTTGACTTTTCTTCAAAAGTGTGCTATAATGATAAGATAATCCCGTTTGAAGCGGACTTCTTGTATATCGCCTTTAATAAACCAGTAGGTTATGTTTGTTCTCGTCGTGCTCAGGGGGATACTCCTACCCTATATGAGTTATTACCTAAAGAGTATCGAAAACTAAAGACTGTTGGCCGACTAGATAAGGATAGCTCTGGCCTTATTTTGCTCACCAACGATGGCGATTTCGCCTACCAGATGACTCACCCAAAATTTCATAAAGAAAAAGTTTACGAAGTCACCCTAGACCGTTCACTTGAACCACTTCATCAACAAATGATTTCCGACTACGGCATCATGCTAGATGACGGCCCCTCGAAATTTCTGATTATTAAGGACGAGCTTGCGGTGCCTCTTTCGAAGGGGGTTCGGAGCTTGGCAAAGCGAGAAGTAGCGCCAGCCGCCCGTAGCGACGGGCCGGCTGGACGCGCCCCGAGAAAGACGATGCCGCAAGCTCGCTATATTGTTAAAATTTCGGAGGGTCGTAATCGCCAGATTCGTCGTACCTTTGCAGCGCTCGGCTACTGCGTCACCGCCCTCCACCGCACCCAGTTCGGCCCATACCAACTCTCCGGCCTAAAACCAGGAAAATATGTTACAATTAAAGCATGAACACTATTTTGGCGCTAGATATCGGTACAGAGTTCGTCAAGGCAGTCTTAGCTAAACCTGGCAAAAAGGGCAATCTAGAAATCCTTGGCGTGGGTAAAGCTAAGCAACTTGAAGGTAATATGCACGCTGGTGCCGTGGCAGATATCCCTGCCGTAGTTTCTGTTTGCGAAGAAGCTCTCGTCAAAGTAGAAAAACAAGCCGGTCAGCGTGCCGAACTCACCGTGGTGGGTATCGCAGGTGAGCTTATTAAGGGCAATACTACTACTGTCCGCTATAGTCGCAAAAACCCCAATAAACCTATTTCTGATGCCGAAATGAACGACATCATCAAAAAAGTTCAGCAAAAATCTGGCGAAGTCGCCAGAAAAACCGTAGCTCTAGAGACTGGCAATAAAAACGTCGAAGTCCGCCTGATTAATTCTGCCATCGTTTCCCTCACTATTGACGGCTATAAAATCTCCAACCCCATTGGCTTCAAGGGCTCCGATGTAGTAATTCAATTTTATACTGCTTTTGCCCCGCTTATCCATGTGGCGGCCATAGAAAAGGTTTGCGCGGAGCTCAATCTAGATTTGCTCACCGTAGCTGTAGAACCTTTTGCGGTTTGTCGTGCTTGTTTGGGTGATGATCTAGAGTCTAATTTCTCTAGCGTAGTGATGGATATTGGCGGCGGCACCACAGATATCGCTGTAGTAGAAGACGGCGGCGTGGAAGGCACCAAGATGTTTTCTATCGGTGGCCGTAGCTTTACTCACCAGATTTCTGAATCTCTCGGTGTAGATACCGAAACCGCCGAGCACTACAAACTAGATTTTGATAGCGGCAAATTAGATGATCGTATCAAGGCCAAAGTGGAAACCGCTATTTCGCGTAACCTCAGTGTTTGGCTTACTGGGGTAGAAGTTGCGCTAGAAGAATTCGACAACATCGGCAGTTTACCTCGTAATGTTTTGCTCTGTGGTGGTGGCGCTAGTTTATCTTTGTTGCAAGAAACTCTCGCGATTTCTGATTGGTATCAGGGGCTACCATTTGCGCGTCGCCCAGTCATTCATTTGTTGGACGTTAATGAGCTACCGAATTTAATTATTAAAGAAAACCAACATTTAGATCATTCCTTCGCCACGGCACTAGGTCTTCTCCGCGTTGGCACCGATACTCTCGCTGGTGCTCCCGAAGAAAACAAACTTAAAGCCAAACTCGCCAAACTCCTCCAGAACTAGTTTATAAACTTGACTTTCCTGTATAAGTATGATATAATAAAAGAGAGTTTAGTCTTTTGCACTCAATTTTCCCAAAAGGAGGCTTTAAAAATGGGAAAGAACATTATCATTTCATACCTTGAGGACGAATACTGGACCGCAAAAACGCCGCAGGAAATAAGAATTGTGCCGCTCGCTCATCGTAAAACCGTGCATGGCACAAGTATCTTTTTCTCTGCGGAAGATTATCGGCGAACTTGGGAAGACTATGAAGAGATAAAAACCATAGTTTTTACCGTTTCCAAGGGCGCCGCCTGGGTCAATACGCTTTTCAGCGATTATAACCATGGGTACCTGTCTATCATTATCAATATTGCCCACAAGCAATATGCTGATGAAGCGGTCATCAGATTTATCCAAAAAATTATCAAATTTCTCAAAAAGAGGAGAGAGACGCCCTTGGCCCGCACTTAGCGGGCCATTTTTGTGGTTTTAGAACAAAATAAAAAGTCGCCATTTGGCGACTTTTGTTTACTCTAATAACTGTATATTTTTCGGTATCACATGGACTCGGCTCATAGTGGTCGCAGAGTCTTCTGCGATCTCATCTCTTATACCACGAAGAATTCTTTCTATAGCTAAACATACGTTTGCTTCTTCCGATATTTTTTTATTACGAAACAAGATTTCGTAGCCTCCAGTCGGTTCACCATCATCTATACAGTAGTCAAACGCTATTAGGTAAAAATATTTCATATAAAGTGCACCCCCTTTCTGGTCAAAACTATATCATACTTAGGTTGAAAAGTCAAATTTTACTCTAATATTGCTTTAATACGCCTTATACCAGCCGCCGAAGATTCCTCTTTTTTGATCTTAAAATGCCCCAACACTCCAGTATGCTCCACGTGCGGGCCACCACAAACTTCGCGCGAAATAGGGTTATCAAAATCACCAATCGTGTAAACTTTCAAAACCTCTGGGTATTTATCCCAGAATTGCCCATGCGCCTTTAGGGTATCACGCGCGTAAGTTTTATCGTATTCATCAAACACTACTGGAAGATCGGCAGAAATCCATTCATTTACCTGATTTTCTACCATGGCAATTTCTTCTGGTGTCATCTTATGATCTAGGTTAAAGTCAAACCGCACTCTATCTGCAGTAATATTAGAACCTTTCTGCACGATATCTGGACTGATATGCTTTTGCAAAGCTGCAAGTAGCAAATGGCACGCCGTGTGATATTTTACTGTTTGCTCGCCGTGGTCTTCTAGCCCGCCCTTAAACATGCCCTTACTGGCCGTCTGCGAACGCTCGCGTTGTTCTGCTAGAGCTGCCTCAAATTCTTTTAGGTAATTTTCAGACAACTTAATTCCCTCACGGTAACACTCTTCTACGGATAACTCCAACGGAAACCCGTAAGTATCTTGCAACTTAAATAAATCATTGCCAGTTAATTGTTCTGTCTTGCCAACCATTTTCCGCAACTCTTTTAGTCCCTTATTTAAGGTCTTGCGGAAACTCTCTTCTTCTTTCAAAAGCACCGCCAAAGCACCTTCTCGGTGAGTTAAAATGTTGTCTGGTAAATCTTTGTAATTCTCCGCTATGATTGGCACAATCTCAGATAAGAAATTTGCCGAAATCCCAAGATCTAGCGCTCGCAAAATTGCCCGCCGTACCAAGCGCCGCATTGCGTAGCCCTGGGTTTTATTAGACGGCGCTAAGCCTTGCGCTGCCAAAAGATACGCCCCACGGATATGATCGGCAATTACGCGCATCTCGTCGGTATTATTGTCGTATTTTTTACCAGAAATCTGTTCTAATTTATCGATAATTGGTTTCATTAAAGAAATCTTAAACACATCAAACGAACCGATTGCGGCTGCAGCTATCCGCTCTAGTCCACCACCAAAGTCCACATTTTTCTTCTCTAACTCTTCGAAGGTACCATCTTCCTTGCGGCGGTATTGCATAAACACTTGGTTACCGATCTCCATGAACCTTGCACCATCACTAGCCGGATGTGCCAACCCATATTTTTCCTCATCTTGTAGTTCTTCGCCAAAATCATAAAACACCTCAGAATCCGGCCCGCATGGATCGCCAATTGGTGTAGTATCGCAACCGCCACCACGACTCCACCAGTTTTCCTTGTCGTCGTAGAAGAAAATCCTTTCACCTGGTTTGATGCCGCGCGTATCACCATCCTTAGCAGAGCCAATTTCTGCAATCTTTGCATCTACACCGGCCTCAGCAAATACTTTTTGCCAAATCTCGGCCGCTTCGGTATCTTTCGGGATGCCATATTCCGCATTGCCAATAAAGCAGGTTACGTAAATTTTCTCTGGGTTTAGTCCAACTTCTTTCGTCAAAAATTCAAAAAAATTCCGGATTTGCTCTTCCTTGAAATAATCGCCTAGCGACCAATTCCCTAGCATCTCAAACACGGTAGTGTGGCGCGGATCACCCACGTCCTCAATATCCTGCAAACGCATAGACGGTTGGGAGTCCGTTAGTCTTGTGCCTTCTGGGTGTTCTTTACCAAGTAAATATGGCAAAAGCGGTTGCATACCAGAGCCAGTGAAAAGTGTGGTCGGGTCATTTTCTAGCACTAGTGGTGCCGGCTGAATAACTTTATGCCCCTTTTTCACCTGAAAATCTAAAAACTTGCGTCTAATTTCGTTTGCGTCCATAGGGATAATTATAGCATTTCTTGCCACTTTAGTAAATCTGTGTTAATATAAACTTAAGTATTATAAAAAGGAAATATTACGGCTCAAGCAAAGAAAAAAACTGCAACCAAAACCGCGAAAAAAACCACTCGCACCACCACTAAAAAAGCTGCCAAAAAAGGCATCTGCTACGAAAAATATCAGCGTGGTCAAAAATCCAACACTTTCTTTATCATTTCTATGACTGTCCTCGCGGCTACTCTCCTCTTCGCCAATTTATTGATGATTGTAGGATAGTTTAAGGTTAAAACAAAAATCTGCCCTCGAGGCAGATTTTTTATATCTCTATAAAATTGACTTTTCCGCAAATCTGTGGTATTTTCAAAAAAGGAGTAATCCTGAAAGTACTTTTAAAAGGCGGTGTTTTTATTGAAGAACTTCAAAAACTGGCTAAACAAGAACATGTGGATACTATCCCTGTTAGCGCTATTGGCTCTATTAGCTATCGACATTTATTTTCTCATACTTGGCTTGCGCTGGGAGATTGACTTTTTGGGATGCTCTTGTTGGTTCGCGAGCATCGCTCTTACCATTGTCTATATGGTTGTTTGTGTTCTGCTTCTTAGATCTAAGATATTAGAACTATATCTATCTAAAATTTATCAAGAGATGGATCGTCTTTACTTCCACGGCTTCAAAATTTGGCGGTACTTTGAAACTGACGCAATTTCGCGATTGCAAGATTGGCTTGGCTTTGGGATGAGCTATGAAATGTCAGTATTAGCTATGCTTATTTTAAAGCATAACAAAACGGCCACTCTTTGTCGTGGTGACTACTACAATAAAGATGGAGTGTTCCAGACCAGCCACTCTTGGGTAGAATTTAAAATCCCACTTTGCGGTTGGCATGTTGCTGACTTTTGTTGGCTAAGTAGTGGCTTTGCTAACAAAAAAGTCATCTTTAGACATTATGGTGGCGAATTTAAGAATAGATGGCACTGTAGCCACGAAGATTTTTGGGATATGTCGTTTCCAAATGTCTTACATAAGTCCATGCAAAGGAGAAAAGATTCCTGCATACTCAGGGATTTATCCATGTTTTGTGGTCCCAGTCCGGAAGAAGACGGCTTTCAAGAATGGTGCTATTCTGGACGCCATCTCAGATACGCCTGCGACGGACTTATGTTGTCATTCTACGCTGGAGGAAAACTGGTGTCGTCTCGTATTATTCGTGACTTTGTCAAAAACCCGAAACGTCGTCAGCCTAAAGCTAGGTCCATTAGGATTGCTCGTTTCTATGAGCGTGAGTTTCGAAAATGGCGCAGCCAGCAGAAAATCACCTACTAATCCCCTCTTGTGAGGGGATTTTCCCTACCCAAAACAAAGTTATTTTACTATGCCGCCGCCCAGGCAAATTTCACCATCATAAATCACGGCAGATTGCCCCGCCGCCGGCCGCTTGATTTTATTCTCAAACTCCAACGTCGCGGTGTTATTTTCTCCGAGCATAATTTTCGCCGGAATCAGTGGCGCCCGATGGCGTAATCTGACGGCAACTCCAATCTCCGATTCGAGACCGTCCGCGACCAACGGGGAGCGGTGTGAGCGAAGCTCCGCCCGTAACGACGGGCCGGAGCGAGCGAGTCGAGAATCGGATGGTTGAAGTTGCCTTACAAAAACGTCTTTCAGCTTCAACTTTTTAGTCCAGATATGTTCATCATTTAGATTTTTGGATACATATACTATATTTTTGTCTAAATCTTTCGCCACTACATAATACGGCAAGCCGTCGTTTATTTCTCCGGCTACACCATTAAGATATAACCCGTGCCTCTGTCCAATCGTATAAAATACTGCGCCCTCGTGGTAACCTAGCACTTTTTCACTCTCTATTTCACGTATTTCGCCAGGCTTAATATCAATATATTCTTTGAGAAAATCCTTCATCCCCACCTCACCTACAAAACACACCCCCATGGACTCTTTTTTGTAGGCATTATGTAGGCCCTTTTCTTCAGCTAGCTTTTTTACCTCTGGTTTTAGCATCTCGCCAATTGGAAATAAAGTGTGTACTAAGGCTTCGTCGGATATGCGATATAGAAAATACGTCTGATCCTTATTCTCGTCTACGGCACGTGCTAATTTGTCATCTATAACTCTAGCGTAATGTCCCGTTGCGATATAATCTGCCCCGCGTTTTATTGCTTCTTCATAAAACAATTTGAACTTAATCTCTTGGTTGCACATTACATCCGGATTTGGCGTGTTCCCCTTGCGAAACTCTTCCAGCATATATTCTACTACTTTTTCACGGTAGGCATCTTCAAAATCCCACACTTCAAAATCTATTCCTAGTTTTACGGCTACACGCTTGGCATCGGCCAAATCTTCCGCCCACGGACATTTCATGCCGGGTAGGTCTTTGGACCAGTTTTTCATGTATATGCCAGTAACTTTATATCCCTGTTCTTTCAAAAGTAAAGCAGAAACACTAGAATCCACTCCGCCGCTCATCCCTACAAATACCGTTTTAGTCATTGATTCTCTCCCTCTCTGTAGTTACTACTTCATTAATAATCTGTGCTGCTTCGTGAATTTGTTCTTCGGTATTGGTCTCGCCAAGAGTCAACCGCAAAGACCCAGCGATTTGAGAGTCAGATAACCCTATCGCGGTGAGTACGTGCGATTTTTGCCCCTTAGACGCTGCACAGGCCGCCCCAGTAGCCACATAGATTTCTTTTTCCTCCAAGAGGTAGATTAACCTCTCTGCATCTATACCATTATAGCATAAAACTATAAAATTGTCAAGCGTATGCTTTTTGTTGATCAACTCATACCCCTGTAATTCAGATAGTAAAATTTGTTTAAAACGCTTATATTTTTTACGATTGCCGTTTAGGTGCTCTTTTGCTTCTTTTATGGCTGTGGCAAACCCTATTACACCTGGCACATTTTCGGTACCCGCCCGCAAGCCCTTTTCTTGCCCACCACCCATGGTGAGAGGTGATAATTTTACATCATGTGCTACATATAGCGCCCCCACACCTTTTGGCCCATAGACTTTTGCCGCGTTTAAGGTCAACATATCTACGCCGAGTCGCGCCACATTGATATCCAGCAGATTCAACGCCTGCGAAGCATCAGAATGTAGATAAATTGGAATTTTAATGCCGCGCTTTAGCCTATCTATCCTAATCTCTCGTACCAGCGAGCCAATTTCTGCTAGCGGCTGGATTGTCCCGAGCTCGTTATTGGCTAGCGATACAGAAATAAGAATTATATCATCGGTAATTTTAGCTTTCAAATCTTCCAGATTAATTAGGCCACTCGGTAAGACTTTTATCGCTCTGCCACCGTGTTGCTGCGCTACCGCTCGTACTGAATCATGCTCTGTTTCTAGATATAAGACCTCGCCCTTACCATGGTTGCGCTGTGCCGCTACGGTAAAGGCTAGGTTGTTCGCTTCCGTCGCTCCGCCAGTAATTACTATATCTGTTCCTTTGGCGCCAATCGCGTGTGCTATCACGCCTTTCGCCGTTTCGTAATCTGCGGCTACTTTCTTGGCCGGCAAATACGCCGCACTCGGGTTAAAAAACTCGCGTGTAGAATACGGCTCCATCGCCTGCAAAACCTTACGCGACACCGGTGTCGCCGCTGCATGATCCAAATATATCATAAAACATATTATAACATATTTCCCCCAATCCCGAAACCGTAAAGGAATAGTTAGCTAGTAATATGTAATACAAAAAAGAAAGCCCCGAACCTACGCAATCCAGCGTTGCCTGGCGGACTTTCGATACCACCATTATACCTCAATCATTTGCAAAAATCAACTATTCTTTTTTGTTTATCTATCAAAAGTAAACGCTTTATATTTCGAGATTCTCTGAACTGATAGTTTAATTCGTTTCTAATTTTGCTTATGTTCGTCTTCGAGAATCTAGCGTCAATAATAATATTCTCTGATTGTTTAGCGGCGCTTCTAAGCGCATGCTGTAAATTATATTTTCCATTGCCAGTAGGTGTTTTTAATTCCCAATACAAATTATTAATCAAAAAATCCGGCGTCCGCTGATTACTACGTGGGATAAACTTTATATTCGTCTTAAAATATTTTGCCAAAATATATGCCGCGGAAATTTCCCTGGTGCTAGGTCTAGGATAAATATTTTCGGGTATGATGATATTATATTTTTCTTTCATAACAAAACCCTAGCACAAGGGGCAAAAAACTTCAACCCCTACCACTAGCTTACGCTTAGCTCTATTCTGGCTAGGGTTAATTTTCTTGCCGCACTACGCAGCGTATAGGCCTAGCAAAGCTTTTACTATTACTGTCATCGTTGCCGGCCGGGTAGATATTGCTACTATCGAAGCGCAAATAGTAAGCGTTAGAACTGCCGCTAGCCGTATTGGACCAATAGCGACCACTCGCTGCTGGATAATACAATATGCTCCAGCCTATATTTCCGGACCGCACAAACCACAAAGGGGTAGTTCTTAAAGCGTTAAAACCACCGGTCTTATAACCTACGCTGTTCGTTCCGTTGGCTTTGTTGCTTGTAATATTATAATCATAAAGTAACTTGCCGAATTCGTTATAGACACTATCTGCGGTGTCGGTATTAGGTAATCTCCAGCCTCTAGGGCAAATAGAGTTAGCCGCCCTGGCCTTATCTGTACTAATGCCGCCAGAAGCATTAGAAGCTACAGCAGCAGTCCAGTTGTAGTAATTACCTGTACTATAATGGAGACAGTCTGCTTCACTGTGATCTACCTTACAAAGATCTAGAGAATCGTATCTTTTATCATTATTATTGTTACCAGAAGTATAGAAATAAGTATCGCCACCCTCTGCAGACCTTGGCGCTGTATTTTGGGTATCCCAACCGGTAACCGTGCCGGTGCTATAGTTAACAACTATACTAGATGTGGTGGCTTTGCTGGCTGGCGTCCACGTCCACACTCCACCACTCTCACTATATCCTCCGGCAGCATTGTAGATGCCTTGTCCAGAATCTTCAGGGTTAATGTCTGTATTCTCTGATGTAAGTGCAGCCACTCCCTCACAACCAATACATAGATCTAGGTTTTGTGTCATCCAAATATTCCCATCTGACATTTTTGTTACCCAGTATTTCTTCCCATCCCTTTCGTCTATGGCTTGGATAGATTGATTGAGGCTTAAGCTATCCTTCCAAACAGCTACATCTTGCATAAAGTAGGTAGGAGTAGGAATAGCTTGGTTATTATGTAATAGTAAGTATCTCACTAAACCAGTATAAGTACCAGCAGGCTGTGTAGTAGAAGTATAGGCTGCATAAGTAGTAGTAAATGATGCCCCAGTCTGAGAACTCACTGTACCACTAGCTTTAGATACTGCTGGCGTCCAACTGGCTGGTACTGCTACGTATTTATCTTCAAAGGCTGGGTCTATAGTAGGAGAATCATTCCCTACATTGGTTACGATATTGTTAGTAGTAACAGTATTACCATTACTATCTATATTAGTATTAATATTACTTTTACTTAACTTCATCGCCCAAGCAGAATTAGCTCCTGAAGTAGCTGTGCCAGTTACTATATCATAATCACTGTTAATAGAACTCACTAATATACTCTGATTATTCGTATTAAAAGCCGGAGATGCTACATATACAGTATAGCCATTACTATCATTACAATAGGTAGTCATAATAGTCTTACCAATATTATCTTTATAAGTACCATTAAGTAATGTAGCACTATGAGATTCTTCCACATTACTAACTAAAGTGCAGGATACCGGTATAGAGAAGTCTAGATGGTCTGCAGAGGAATTAGTGGCAGAGCTATGAGACAAGGATAATACCAATACAGAAATAGTAAAGAGAGGCAGAATAATAATTAGGATGTTACGGAAAGCATAGTAGAAGAAATCTATTCTACTATTCATTAAAGATTGTTTTACTTTGTGGCCCATCTTCTTTACCTCACTTATAATTAGCTTTACTAACTCCCCCATGTGGTGCCACTATATTAATGGGGATTAACAAAAATGGCACCGCAAGGGGTGCTATATCCAATTATTTACGTCAGCGACTACTCACGCAAAATCGGTTCCTTACGGTGCCGTTATTTTGTGTGAATAGCCATAATATAAAAATCGGCTGACTTTTTATTAAATAATTGAATATAGCACTTTCATTATACCACGAGAATATTAAAATAGTGTAAATAAAAAATCTAATATATTGCTACAACGGTAAGTTGTTAAATTTTTAAGCCTAATTTTTAGTAGCATTGAGTAAACCAAAGAAATTTTGAACGAATTTTAGGAAATTTGTCGTAGCGAACCCCCATCCGGCGTGAGACGCGCAAATTTCCGTTAAAAAAATCGTGAAAAATTTCCTTGCGTGCAACGAAACCGCTATAAAAATTACGGTTTGAAAATTTAACACAAAAATAGTTGCCGGGATTAATGGCAACTATTTCGACCAAAATCTTTAGCTATTTTCTTTCACCAAGAATTCAAGCGTCTTTTCAATAATCATCCGGTTTTTGATATCCATTTTTACATTTGGATCTTTGAGATTTTTCAAAGCCTCCGGTGATTTCTTGTATACATCTTTCAATTCGTTAATCTTGGCGGTTACCAAATCGTCCGATACGGTAATCTTATTTTCTACCGCCAAAGTTTGTAGTACTAGAGATGCCTTTACGCGTGCTTCGGCGATTTTACGAGCTTCCTTTTCCCAGTTCTCCATAGTTTCGTTATTGCGCTCTAGAAAATCTTCAAAGCTCATGCCTTGCGAAGCAGCGTTGCGGCTCATGTCATCTTTAATCATCCGCATTTGATCATTAATCAAAATTTCTGGAGCTGGCACGGTGGATTTCTTTACCAAAGCATTGACAAGGTCGTCTTTGAACTTTTCTTCTAGCTTGTGTTCGTTTTGTGCTTTTAGATTCTTTTCAATATCGGCCTTTAGCTCCTTCAAATCTTTGAATGGACCACACTTTTTTGCCATCTCATCATCTATGGCTGGTTTGGTAATCTCGTTTACTTGCTTGAGTAATACCTCAAATACGGTCTTGGCACCGGCAAGATCTTTTACACCGTAATCTTTTGGGAAGGTGAGTTTTAAGTCAAACTTATCGCCTGGCTCGTGGCCGACAATACCGTCCTCAAAGCCTGGGATGAAAGTTTTAGAGCCTAAAGTCAAATGATAATCCTTGGCCGAACCGCCCTTAAAAGCTTCACCGTCTTTTTTGCCAATAAAATCAATGATTACTTCATCACCATCTGCTGCGGCGCGCTTTACGGTCTTTTTCTCGGCAAAAGAAGTTGCAATATTGTTTAGAATTTCTTTAATTTCCTTTTCGGAAACTTTTACTTCTTCTTTCTTGACGCCGAGTTTTTTAAAGTCGCCAAGCTTAATTTCTGGAATAATATCAGCTGTAGCGGTGTATTCTACTACCTCATCTGGCACATATTTGGTAACATTTACGCTAGGTAGCACCAGTGGCGATTTTTCGTTCTTGGAAAATGCCTCTATCACGGTGGCGCGCACGGCGGCATCTACCGTCTCGGCATTTAAGTCGTTTTCTGGGATAAACTTTTTAGCCACATCTACAGGTACCTTACCTTTGCGGAATCCTTCCACATGGATTTCTTTGGCTAACTTTTCTAGAGCCTTATCCTTGGCTGGCTTCAAATCTTTTGCATCTAGCGTCACGGTAATTTCTACGCGCGAATCAGACAGTTTCTTGACTGTAGTTTTCATAATAACTCCTATATATTATATGTATTATAACATAATTTTTGGGAGGCTACTATCCCGGAAATGCGTCAAAGTAAATTTGGAACTAGCCCCTAATTTGATATCCGGATTCAAGATTTTATTTTGGTCAAAAATCTCTTTAATCTTGGTGTATAAATCTTGCTCGGCATCTTTCATTTCGGTATTCGTTACCACTGCTTTTAACCTACCTTCCGGTGTGCCACCGGCCAGCTTGCCATCCTGCCTATCTATAATATATGCTCCTGCGCGTAAGAACGTGGCGGCTTTTTTATTAAAATCCTTTTCTTCCAAATTAAACTTGGGCCTTAAGCTATAAATAGATGTGGCATACGAACCATATAGGGCCAAATCCAGCTTCAGCTTTTCTTCTAAAACTTTTAGATCCTTCAAAAATCCGCCAATATTACGTGCTGGCAAATAAAAATCTGTCAAAATTGGCACTCTCTCGCCATTTTTTGGCGAATTGAGATATACGGATAGGGCATTTTCAAACTCATTAAGTGCTACGCGATTATTGACGTTTTCAAAAATAAACTTGCTACCGCGTGGATAATCTTTTTGCATATTGGTGAGCTTTTTGATACAGCTATTTACCCGTTCGTCTATACTTACTAACACTACAAATCCATCTTCAATTTTGCGAATTACGCCGTCTAGATTTTTACCAGACTCGCGCGCCTCTTGAATAATCTTTAGGTCATAAAAATCAATTTTACGTGGTTTTAAAGATTTTGCTGCATAGGCAAATTCTAGCGCCGAGTCCAATTCCTTAAACGTGGCTACTACGCGCGTAGGCTTCTTGCTAAGTGGCACTGCACGCAAAATTACTTCAGAAATCACTCCTAGCGTACCTTGTGCGCCGAAAAACAGAGGCATTAAATCTAACGTATCCCTACGCTGAACTTTTGTAATCATTGGGTAGCCACTTTTGTCGCGTGGTGGATTTTTGGTAATATCAGAAATTAATTCAGCCTTAGATTTTAGCAGTTTGGATATTTTACGATAAATATCACCTTCCAGGGATTTTTCGGTGGCCTTTTTGGCGACATGATACTTTTTTAGACGGTTAGTTTGCAGGCACTCGCCGTTTGCTAGTACTATTTCTATGCGCTCTGTGTAATTTGCAATCCCGCCATATTTGCTGGCGTTGTTGTCTATTGGCATATTAGATATCAATCCGCCAATCGTTTCCCCACTGTGGCCGTTAATCGGGATAGTGAGACCCGATACGGAAAGCGCAGTATTCAATTCCTTTAGCGTTATCCCAGCCTGCACACGCACCAATCTTTCGCGTGGGTCTATTTCTAGCATCCGGTTTAATTTTTCAGTAGAAATTACTAGCCCTCCGGCAGACAGATCTGCCCCACCTTCGTCCAGGCCAGAACCACGTGCCGTGACGGACACCGGTATATCTTTTGCGGCAATCTGATTGAAAAACCGCATTAATTTACGGATATCTTCGGTAGATTCTGGAAATGCCACGAATTTTGGCTTAATTTTGAGCGCCGAACTGTCTGTAGAGTAAACCTCCAAGATTTCTGGGTTGTCAAAAACATTACCAACAATCAACTGATTCAAATATTTGGTAATTTTACCCATCCTGGTTATGATTATATCATAGAAAACGGCCTAGCCAGTTTCAATTTTTAGGATAAAAAATGCCCCCGGCTGGCTGCCGGGGAGCGAAGTACATCAGTCGGTATAGAACATGGGTCTCGAAACGAGGTCCAGGCGAATCTTTGCCGCCTTGAGCGTGATCACGGGGTATCTGGTACCAGTAATCACTGCTTTTCCGGCGATCTTGCGCACTGCTTCCGTGTATCTCGCGCCCTTTTCCAGAATCAAATCGCGGAGAGTGGTTTTGCTCTTTGTCTTGGGTGTACCCAACAGACGATATCTCTCATCCGTGATTGTCCAGTAGCACAGGCGCAGCGCATGGACAATTTTGTCCGCGCCGAACGGATTCCCGATCAGCAGATCCTTGTATGTTGGTTCTACATACACGTTTGGTTCGTTCTGAAGGTTGTCGAGCGCATCTACAAGGGCCGTCAGCATTCTCACCTGGTCAGGGACATTAACGATGCTGATGGCCTGCGCAATTTCTCGCACGCTGGTCGTTATCTTGGGTAATTTACCCTCGAGGAACTGCATTATGAGGTCATGAACCTCCGTTCCTCTTGAGTAGATCTCGACGGCCTCCACTATGGGGATTAAGCCGTCAGGCGGCAGGGCATCCTCGCCGTAGGCCGATTCGGCCGCCGGCTCCACCAACAGCTCACGCACGAGGAGCTGGTCGGTGTAGGTTTTGAACTCTTCGGACGTCATTTTCGAATCCTCGGAGATTACCCATTTTTTGTTCTTAAGCTGGAACGTGGCCAGTACACCAACCTTATCACCGAGCACAGTTCTCGTCTTGCCGTCTTTGCTCGTTTCAACGATGAGCTTTAACGGTTTGCAATATTCCGTTCGGATCAGCTCCAAGATCTCCTTTGTCGCCAGTGTCAGCAGATCATTGTAGGCAGCGGAAACTACCCCCGCGTTAAATCTCTGTTCTTCTGACTGATTTTTTGAAACAACTTTATTATCCTTATCCATTTTTATGCACCTCCGAAAAATATTTGTTATGGTGGACAATAACCTCTATATTCTAACACAGTTCTAGATATAAGTCAACTAGCATAACAAAAAATAGCCACTGAGGCTACTCTCTTGGTGCCCGGAACAGGATTTGAACCTGCACACCTTGCGGCATATGCTCCTAAGGCATACGTGTCTACCAATTCCACCATCCGGGCGTATACCCATTATATCATAAATCACCAAAAAAGCGAGACTTTCTGCAAATCTCGCTTTTTATAAAATTAGGCTCCTCTCTTAGCTAAGATCGCCGAAGAAAGATACATTACCAGCATCCCGGCAACTAGCGCGAGCGGCAAAAACTCCTCTGGGCCGGTAGATGGCATTTGCTCCGTAGTTGCTGTTGCCGAAGTAGATTTTTGGGCAGCAGTCTTTTCTTCGGATTTTTTGCTTTCGCTATTCGCTTTTTCCGTAGAAATGGTCCCTACAGCATTATTCTCTGTGGTTGTTGTATTTTTCTCGTCATCCTTTTTCTCTTCTTCTGTAGTGGTATTTTCTTCGGTCTTATTCTCGGTTTTCTGCTCGTTATTCTCTGCGATTTCAAACGTGGTATTTTCGCTATTATTTGCGGTATTGGTGCGACTAGATTTTTTGGTAGCCACTACGATAATTGCCACAATCAAAATCAAAATAATTGCTACTATTGCCGTAGCAGCGGCGATAATCTTGCGACGTTCCTTTTTCTCCACCTCTGTTTGTTGATACATAATAAACTCCTTATACTTCCATTATACCACGCTTTACGCAAAAAGTCAACATAAGCACAATACCCTCTAACAGATGAAAAACCGATGCGTCATGGATGCATCGGTCTGTGGAGAAGCACATGGTAGTCTGCTGCGTGCATCTTCGCGCTCAGCAAATCTGGCTTCATGAGCGAATCGGTTGGGTCAACCCTGTCGGTTTTGATGATGAATCCGCACAAAGATTCAACCAGGTCAAAAATCCTTTCATAACTAGCTACTTTTCCTACTATAAGGTAGAATCCGTTGTCTCGTCTAGATGGACGAAAACTTATGATTCTATCTTTTCTGTAGCGTTGATCGGAAAAGAATATATTCCCTAGATATCTAATTGTCTCAGCGGTATCATGATCCATGTTCCCACCTTGGTAGCCAACAAACTCTAGATAAAAACGCTCCACCGTGCGATGTTTGTAATGGCGTTTCCCGCAAGAGTATATTCCTGACGCAATCTGTTTCATTATACCTCTCCTAACTAAGGTGCAGAATTTCGAGCTCATGCTCGATACGTCCATCAATAATAGCATAAAAATTAAAATAATTCAAGGAAAAAGCCAGCATCTGGTGCTGGCTATGGGGTGGTTTTAGTCATGAACTAGGCGGATGCTGTGTCCGCAGCCACGGTAGTAATTCTGAATTTTAGGTCTCGCGATCCTGTGGACGAAAAGACTACAGGCGTCATCACCGTTGTCATTCAACAACCAGAATCTGCCCTCAATCATTTTGCCGTCAACAAGGCTAGCGACGATTTCTCGGTCTGTTGGGCAGTAGTTGTATATATGCATGCTCGGATAAATGTATCCATCAAACTTCAGGCCAAGCTGCGCCATGATCTTGCCGCTCGGATTGACGAGATTCTTATCTGCAAATTCCGTCAACCAAGCCCCGGCTTCCGTTACGGTAGGCAGTCGCCAACCTTCCGGAAAATAGCCCTGTTCCTGAAGAGCTTCTGCTTCGTCCAGGGTGAAGAACTCCTTGCCGGCGTGCAAGATAGTGACTTCGTCTGAGTCACCATCTTTGTCTACGCCAGTCGGAGCAGCCTCCTTCTCTAAGACGAAATTTTCCGGAGCCACGATGAGTCCGGCCTGTGTTCTCTTGCCGCTTTTGATCCACATAGAAATGTTCATTTTTTAATCTCCTTAATGTACAAATTTCAGAATTCCGTCTGATACGGGCGAATTACTATCACACTACAATTATATCATACTTATGATAAAAAGTCAATTAAAAGCAAGAAAAAGCCAGCACCGTAGCGCTGGCCTTAAGGAGACTAGAGGTTTTTAACGAGTAGCAAAGGTAGACCGTAACCCATGTAATACTTTGTTATATTGATTTGCGACTCAGAAACCTCCAGTAAGGAAGCAGAAGTGGATGTAGGTATACACTCGTCCTCGTCCAGCCAATAGCAGCCAGTTATTCCCCGATGTGTCACATAGTGACTAAAGCCTGTGGGGCAGTATTTGTATGCCACCATGTTGGATGGAATTATATATCCATCATGTCCAAGTATTATCTTACCGAGCCGACGTGCATTGTAAAGCTTCTTGATCTTTTCGGCTTCGGCCGGTTTCATCATCCGCCAGTCGGCCGGGACGTTGCGATTTTCCACTAATTGATGCGCCGTTTCCCAGTCGAAATACTGCGCACCCTCCATCACGGCTTTGCCGTTTTGGAAATAGATTCTCTCCGTTACCCGGAAGATCTCCGGAGCAATCATGATGCTGACGCCGGGCAATTTAATTGCCTTCTGTTCCCAGTTGCTGCCATACGGAATTTTCATTATAGCCCTCCTTTACAGGGTATTCAAAATGTGGTTTCTTGAGCTCATGCAGATATTTCGCGGCCCATTCCTTGGCTCCGGCCAAATCGTGTTCTCTGTAATTACTGCACTCCCTAGCATTGGCGCCAGGGATTTCGCCTTTAAAATCCATGATGAATTTCAGCATTGATTTTATTGCCAAGAAAATCGGCGATTCTCTGCGCAGATGGTTTTGCCAACCAGATACTATCAAGTAGAACCCAGTTCTGCTACTCATCGGACCGAAATAAATCAGTTCGATACCGTGAGGCTCTCGGCTTCTCAGATAAAAATTGCCGAGATGCTCGATAGTGTGCATTGCTGGTGACGGCAGATAAACACCGTGGTTGGGGCGGACGAATCTTAAATCGAGAGTAGTGGTACCATGACTGCGCTGGAAAATATACACTCCCGGGCGTAATCTAGCACAATCTACCTCAAATTTTTTCATTCCTTTCAATCGCATCTCTCTCCTTTCAAAGTACATAGTTTAAGGTCGTAGCCTATAAAATACTAAATAATAATACCATATTTTTGTCCAAAAAGCAAGGTTAGCGCGCCACGCAGCGTACAGACCACCCGTTACCCATGCCGCTGTAGTTGGCCGGGGTAACGCCAGTAGCTACGAAATACAGGAGGTAGGCGCTGTTACTATCGTTGACCGTACTAGACCAATAGCCCGCCGCAGAGCCTGGATTGTTGAGACTGCCGTTGCTGACGTTGCCGGACCGCACAAACCATAGAGGGGCTGAAATAAGTTTTGGATCAGTGCTTCCGCCGCCATTATAAAGCTGGTTCAATCTACCAAATTCACTAGTAGAGTTAACGGTGGTATAGGGCACATTGGAAATGGTAGGGAGTCGCCAGCCTTTCGGGCAGATAGAGTTTTGCGGGTTCAGGGTGATATTATTATAAGTCCTACTACTTAGGGAAGATGAACCGTCGCTAGCAATGGCAGCAGACCAGTTATAATAGTTACCTACGGAGAGATGCGCATTAGTACCAGTTGCATTCTGGGTGAAGTGGGTACAGCCTTTTGTAGAATCTAGGTAATTACAATTTGGCGTGCTATCATCACTGTCCCAATACCAGTTGCCCGGATCTAGTGAATAAGCTACATTGTTGTTATTAGACCACTCGGTACCGGTACCGCCTTGGTAATCCCTAGTAGTGTTAGTAGGCTTCCAAGAAATTACTCTAGAACTCGCATTGTATGAATATCCGGTGTAGTAGGCGCCAAGTAATGAGTTGTCATTTAGGTCTGTATCTTCAGACGTTAGTACTCTAGAAGGAGATAGATCTAAGTCTAGGTTCTGCGTCATCCAGCAATGCCCATCTTTTAGTTTGGCTACCCAATAGATCTTATTGCCTCTATCATCTACTAACTGTATCTCATCATACCCTGGATTATCATTAGGTGTAACCGCATCACAGATACTACTATCCATATCTTGCATTTTGTAGAAATCACCAGTCTGTCCAGTTACTGGGTCTACTACACCAGTCTTCTTGCTTTTCCCAGCTGCTGCAAATGCACTTTCTAATGTAGTAGCAGGTAGTACTGTAGTAGTAGAAGGATGTAGCATTACATACTTTACTTGCCCACTATAAGTACCAGCTGGCTGCCCCGGTGTAGTATATACGCCATAAGTAGTAGTAAAAATAGAAGTAGCAGTACTATTGGTGGCTGTACTAGCACTTCTATATACTACTTTAGTCCAGTCGTTTGGCACTGGTACATATTTATTATCATAATCACTTACTATAGTAGGAGGAAAAGTACTAGCACCAAGACTTAACTTCATCGCCCAGCTAGAGTCTCCATTACTACTAGGAATATTACCAGTCTTAATATCATAGTTAGAGCCTAGACTAGAAGCTAATACCACTTCACCATTACTATTCTGTGTAGTACCTTTAGCGTAAACTATATAACCATCTTTATCTTACATATCGTATTAATTTCTGTAGTACCAATATCTTTAAGTTCTTGTCCACTTACCATACTGGCGGCATGTTCTGCTGTAACATTGCCAGACAAAGTACAAGAAGTAGGTAAATTAATCCTAACACTGTCTGCAGAACTATTCATCGCAGAAGAACGGAAAGAAGCTAACAATACAGCAGAGATAGCTAAGATGGGCAAACTAACCAGAAGGATATTACGGAAAGCATAGTAGAAGAAATCTATTCTACTACTCATTAATGATTGTTTTACTTTGTGGCCCATCTTTTACCTCACTTATATATGATTACTACTACTCCCCCATGTGGTGCCACTATATTAATGGGGATTAACAAAAATGGCACCGCAAGGGGTGCAATATCCAATTATCTGCGACTAGTGTTTACAACGCAAATGAACTGAAACCTTACGGCGCCATCTTGACATTGTAAACACTATATAAAAAGTCCTAGCCTTCACTCAGGTAATTGAATATTGCACTCTTAGTATAGCACAAATGTTTTACTTTGTGTAAATAGAAATCCTTGCGGCCGCATACTTACGCGTTTTTTGTAGAATTAACCCATTTATCTCTGGTGCCTCCCCGGGGTGAGAAAGCGCAAAAAACCCACCTTTTTCCAAAAACTTTGCTAAATTTTCTATACCCCGCAGGTCAAAATTATCGTACGGTGGGTCCGCTAGTATCACGTCAAAATTCCTGGGCGGTAAGAAATTTTTTACATCCCATTCGGATACACTAGCTTGCTCAACTAGGCCTAATTCGGCTAGATTTTTACGGATTACTCCAGCAATGCGCGGATTTTTCTCTACAAACATTGCATAGCTCGCTCCGCGCGATAAAGCTTCTATCCCTAGTGCCCCTGAGCCAGCATAAGCATCTAGCACTTCTGCCCCAGGCAGGTATCCAGAAATCATGTTAAATAGTGCCAGCTTTTCCCTGGCCCCCATTGGGTGGGTAAGCTTAGAATTGGGTGATTTAATGCTCCTGCCCCTATATTTTCCAGATGTAATTTTGATACTATCCATAAACAAACAATATAATTGCATATTACGACGGGTGGCGTCAATATCTCAGCGTAGCGGTATTGCGGAGCGCGGCAGCGCGAGAATTAGCGCCGGCCACCCGTGGCGACGGGATGGCCGGACGCGGCCGCAAGCGAGATATGGCGACAGGCCCCGTCGGAAATGTTAATTTAACGTGGTAATCTGCTGGTATTTGGTAATACCGCTCGTCAATTCCTTATATTTTACCATATTTTCTGGATTTTTCAAGAATTTTACCACATCCTCTTGGGCGCGATGAATCAACCTAGTATCAGATAAAGTAGCAATGCGTAGATCTAACGCTCCGTGCTGTAAAGCTCCGTAGATTTCCCCCGGACCACGCAGTTTTAAATCCACTTCTGCCAGATGAAATCCGTCGGTGGATTTTTCTAGCTCTCTTAACCGTTGCGATGGCCTTGCGTCGCCAGAGGTAAGTAAATAGCAAAAAGATGCCTTACTTCCCCGCCCTACGCGACCTCTTAGCTGATGTAGCTGCGCTAGGCCGTAGCTTTCGGCGTTTTCTATCGCCATCAGGGTGGCATTTGGTACATCTACCCCCACCTCTACCACTGTGGTAGATACCAATATTTGTATTTCACCCCTAGAAAACCGCTCCATTACAGCGTCTTTTTCAGCCGGCTTCATCCGTCCGTGCAAAAACTCAACTTCTACACCTGGGAAATCCCGTGCTAGCTTGGCAGCACGCGATTTTACTGAGGTAGTCTCAGTACGGGGATCATCATCTATGGCTTTACATATCCAATAGATTTGACTTTTTTGACTTAAGGTTTCGCGAATTTTGGGGTATAAAATCTCTCTAGTTTCCACCTCTGTTAAAATTTTAGTGGCGATTGGTTGCCGCCCCTTTGGTAGTTCATTTAAAATAGACACATCCAAATCTCCGAATACCGTAAGCTGTAAAGATCGCGGTATAGGGGTGGCCGTCATCGCGAGTAGATGTGGTGCTAGTCCATTAGGGGATTTTAAAAGCAATTTCTGTCTCTGTTCCACACCGAATCGGTGTTGTTCATCTATTACTACTAAAGATAAGTCATGAAATTCCGTATCATCGGTAAGCAGAGCGTGCGTGCCAATTACTACGTCTATTCCCCCTGTGGTTATTTGTTTTTTTAGCTCCGATTTCTTCTTGGTGGCGCCGGTAAGTAGTGCTACTTTCACTCCAAACGCACCCAAGAGCCGCGATAGGCCTTCGTAGTGCTGGGTGGCCAATATGGCGGTAGGTGCAAGCAGGGCCACCTGACGGCCTTCTAGGGCTGCCGCATAAGCTGCTAGGGCCGCTACTACCGTTTTGCCGGCCCCCACGTCTCCCTGGAGTAATCTGTTCATCGGGGTATCCTTTTCCATATTCTGGAAAATTTCCCACGCCGCTAATCTTTGCGCCCCCGTTAGCTGAAACGGCAATTTTGCCACGAACTCCTTGATTTTCGCCGCATTAAAGGGTATTTTCTTGGCTTTTAGCTTATCGTTCTCTTGGCGGTTGAGTTTGGCTGCCAGTATTAGCTCAAATAGTTCCTCGTAGGCCAGATAATCCCTGGCGTTTTGGGCGGATTTTAGCGAATTCGGAAAATGAGCGTAAAATAGAGCATTTTTACGCGTGCCAGGCTTTACCGTGGGGAGCAAATCTGGTATTTCGCTGAATTTACTGCGTGAATTTGCCACCAATCTCTTGAAATCATGCGATTTCAACGCTCCGTGGGCTACGTAGACGGGGCTTAGGCCGTTTTTAGGGTCTATATCGGCTACCTCGGCGGCAGACGGCGAAATTAGGCTGTAACGGCCATTTTTAAGCTCAAAATTGCCAGTAAAATAGTATTCCTTCTCTGGCGAGAACTGTTTTATGCGGTAGCCCTGGTTAAACCATACTACCTTTACCGCCCCTGTATTATCTCTGACTACTCCTTCGGTGATAGATAAGCGCCTACGTTTGGCCCGGCGGGTAGATAAGCTATCTATTTTGCCCTTGATCACTACTTTACCTGGGCGCATTTCGGCGATAGATTCTGCCGCTTGGAAGTTCTCATAGTCGCGTGGTAAATTATAAAAAAAGTCCCGCACCGTACGGATGCCAGCTTTTTTCAAAATCTCCGCCCTCTTCGGGCCTATTCCCTGTAAACTTTCTACGGAATCCGCTAAATTCATGCTTTGCCGCTGTGCTCCGCGCGCCACTTAGCGATTTCACCGTGGTTGCCAGAGAGTAGAATATCCGGCACCGTCATCCCGCGAAAATCATAAGGTTTAGTATATTGAGGGTATTCCAGGTTGTCTCCATCAGAAAAACTCTCTATCTGTGCGGACGTTTCACCTCCGAGCACCCCTGGAATTAATCTCACGACGGAATCTATGATAATGAGCGCTGGTAATTCTCCGCCAGTGAGCACATATTTTCCTAGAGAAATTTTATAGTCTACAATAGAGAGAATTCTCTCGTCATACCCCTCGTAGTGCGGACATAAGATGATATAGTGCGCATTCTCGGCTGTTTCGGCAAAATTTTGTGCCATTTTTTGGTCCCAAATCTTCCCTACTGGGGTAGGTAAAATCACTTTTGCGCCCGGGTCCTTAGCTTTCACCGATTCAATCGCATTAAACACCGGTTCGCAGCGTAGCAACATTCCGTCTCCGCCCCCATATGGTGTGTCGTCTACAGATTTATGCGGCCCTAGGCCAAATTCGCGCAAATTCACAAAATTAAACTCCGCTAGACCCTTCTCCGTAGCTTTCCACATCATGGAAGTTTTGAGATAGGGCTCCAAAGCCTCCCGAAACAACGTAATTATCGTGAACTTTATCATAGCCATATTATATCATTTTCCCCTCTATAAAACCAGTCCAGGAAAAACCGCCGCTTTATTGCCGCGACGGTTGTGTATTAATCCAAATCTACAAATCCACCCTCGTAGGTAGCCTCATACAGACGGCTTGCGCCAGACTGGTAGATATACTCCTTGCCTTTGAACTTTGTAATATCACCAGTCCATCTGTTGACATAACGCATGCCGTTTTCATAGGTGAGTACGGCGGGTCCACGCCAAGGGGCGTCGTGGTCCAGGCTTGTCAGCGCGGCTCTTAAACAGGTGTATACCGGCTCTTTGTCTATTCCGGCAAACACCTCTCCTCCGTACGTCATCACCCAGCACACGATTCCTCTGCGCCTTATCACCGTCATACCGCGGAAGGGTTCTCCGCCATACCAGATATCGGCATATTCGAGCTCTCTGCCCTCCTCGGCATAGGACAGCATATGCGTGCCATCCTTGCTGATAGAGGGCTCTTTATCGCTGCTATATCCGTTCAACTGTGCTCTGTATAAAAACTCGAGCAATTCATTTGTAAATTCTTGGTCTATGCTACGCCTTTCCATTTTTCCACCTCCTACTTTATAATCTCGGATAGACGTATTATTGTAATTATAGCATAAAACTACAAAAAATCAACTTTAAGAATACATAAAAACCGCCGCGGCGAACCGCGGCGACAATTATTATGTCAAATATCCACCGCTGCAGGTGGCCATCCAGAGAACAACTCCGTAGGCATTGCGAATGGTCTCCTCGATAGTGAAGTCATCATCTGTGCCGGAATAGACTGATGCGTACTGCAACTGCACTTCGTCGTCGAGTATGCATTCTGGACCACGCCAGGGCGTCTCAGCATCGTATTCCGCGGCTGCCGCCAACATGCAATGCGTTACGGCATCTTCGCGTTGGTACGCCGCCTCATATAACCTGAAATTACGCTCCATGCGCCAGATCTCTTCACCGCGAAAATAGAATATGGCCTCCTCGGTATAAGGCTGACCCTCGCGGGTCAGTTTGCCACGGAACTTCCAGTCCCCATCTTCGAAAGTGATGGTTTTGCTCTTGGACTTTCCGCGCGTTGCGGATTTGTGGTAGCGCGGATCATCCTGTAATCCAATCAGATACTTGTTTACCGATACAACGAATTGCTTGAACTCGTCGACCAGCTCCGGCACCTCCTTACTAAAGAAATAGTGGATTTTGACATTTTTAATGTTCTGGGTAGTATTTTTCATGTTTTGCACCTCCATATATTTATTGTTGAGAAAAATACTAGTTTTCTTATAATAACATTTATGCCTCGCAAAGTCAACTCATTAAATTGACATTTTTGCTAGGATAAGATATAAGATAACTAAGATTGTTGAATATTGGGTAAATTCAAAAATTGTACCTTAAGGAGGTGAAAATATGAAATATCCATCAATCTGTTTTGATCGTTTCAAAATGCCAGGGTTTGCAATCGCTACAACGGACTTATGTCATACAGACGATTTGGCAAAATATTGTAGGTACACGAAGGGTAAGAAATACTTCTCTTACGAAGAAGCTATGCTTCTTGTAGACTTTCTAAATTCTGGTTGTCCGACCAGTGGCTACGATTTTACTCTTCCTACGGATCGGGAATTTGAACAAATTATCGCTAGATATGGCTATAAAGATGGCATTTGTCATAGCTATAACCTGGCTACAGCACTCGGTCTCGGATTTTACGGCTCAATCAGTATTCTTACCACTTTGGAAGATTACAATAAATCTCCGCTGGACTTTACTTACCGTCAAGCTATTGCCTATGGTGTCACCGGGCATTACTGGTGCAAAGGTACTGGCGAATACGAGGGTCAAGCCAGCATCTTATGTATGAATTTGTGCGGCGAGCCTACGTTTATCAGAAATGTTCTTGATAATGGCAAACATATCGGTTGCTCAGTTCGGCTAATCGGCAGACCATGGTAACACCTCTAAGCCGGCCCTAGTGCCGGCTTTTTCCTGCTTCTAGCAAAATAAAGAAAAAAGACGACTTTTTATAGTCGTCTTCCTTTCGCGCTGATGCGCGCCCACCCTTGGGGCACATTGGTTTGTTTTAATCCGCTGTTTTTGTTTTTAATGTAAGTCTCCACACTCCACTAAGTAACTCAGTGGAACCCCTGTGAAGCGTATCAGCTTAATTCAATATTAAAGCATAAGCGTATGGCCGTCAAGTCTTGATTTTCTAGCATAAGTATGATATAATAAAGATATATAGTGTTAATTCTTGCAATATTCCCCGTAATCTGTCATAAATTGGCTTTTTATGGTATAATTATGGCATGTTTGTAGATATCGCCAAAGTAAGTTTAAAAGCCGGTGATGGCGGCAATGGTGCCGTTTCTTTTCGTCGTGAAATTTACATCCCTAAGGGTGGCCCAGATGGTGGCGATGGTGGCCGGGGCGGCAATATCATCTTCAAAGCAGATAAAGATACTAATACTCTGATAGATTTTCGTTTCACTCCTATCTTGACTGCCGAAAACGGCAAAAACGGTGCCGGTCAGCGCGCCGCCGGCCGTAGCGGTAAAGATTTAATTGTAGAAGTACCAATTGGAACGGTAGTGTATAAAATAGAACGCGAGAAAAGTCCTCATTCTCGGAGCATATTTTCCGACGGGGAAGATACGGAGCGACTAAGCCCCGTAACGACGGAACAACGAAGCGAGAGAGAACCAAGCTTGTTTAGTTCTCCGAGCAAGGCAGTTCCGTCTCGCGAAGCGAAGACGGGCGCGCAGGAGCGTTCCGAGAATGACGGATATTCTCGCGTTTTCTTGGCTGACTTAACACAGGATGGCCAAGAAGCAATTATCGCCAAAGGTGGAGACGGCGGTTTCGGCAACGCTCATTTCAAGAGCTCCACTCGTCAGGCTCCAATTATTGCTGAAGTTGGTGAACCAGGTGAAGAATTTGAGGCTGAGCTAGAACTTAAAACCATGGCAGATGTCGGCCTAGTGGGCCTGCCAAATGCCGGTAAATCCACTTTTCTCTCTGTAGTCTCCAATGCTAAACCGGAGATCGCAGACTATCCTTTTACTACTATCACACCAAATCTCGGTGTAGCCACAATTGATGGCCGTGATTTATTAATTGCCGATATCCCTGGCCTTATCGAAGGCGCTGCCGAAGGTAAGGGTTTGGGCCACGATTTTCTCCGCCATGTAGACCGCACTGCAGTATTATTGCACCTAGTAGATGTTTATAATAATGACGCCGGCGAAGCTTATGAAACCATCCGCAAGGAACTAGATAAGTATTCAGATTTAAAAAATCGCCCGGAAATTGTTGCACTTACCAAGTGCGAGGGTGTAGACGAAGATATTATCAAGATGCAAATGGCTTCTATCCTGGCCAAAAATCCTGATGCCAAGATTTTTACGATTTCTTCTAGTGCCCACTTAGGGATTAAGGAGCTGCTGCGTGAGCTATCTGCACGAGTGGCGGCGAAAAAAGCCTCTAAAGATAGCATCGATTTAGGACGCGAGAAATATTCTCATTCGAGGAGCATATTTTCCGACGGGGAAGATACGGAGCGACTAAGCCCCTTAACGACGGAACAACGAAGCGAAAGAGAACTAAGCTTGTTTAGTTCTCCGAGCAAGGCAGTTCCGTCTCGCGAAGCGAAGACGGGCGCGCAGGAGCGTTCCGAGAATGACGAATATTCTCGCGTTTCCGGAAATGATCTACCTGTAATTTCCCTAAACCCCAAAGAACTCAAGACCGCTTGGAAAGTAGAAAAAACCGAAGATGGCAAATTCATCGTTACTGGCGAAAAAATCGAAAAATTCGCCCGTCGCACGGATCTAAACAATTATGCCTCCGTCAACCGCTTACGCGACATTATGAAGAAACTTGGCATCCGCGGCGAACTTACTTCTATGGGCGCCGAGCCAGATTCTATTATCTCTATTGCTGGCAAAGAATTTACCTTCGTAGAAGATTATTAGATTATTTCTTCGTAGTCTTTTTCGCGGATTTCTTGGCCGCGGTTTTCTTGGTGGCAGTTTTTCTCTTTGCGCCACCTCGTACTCCACGCCGCGTAGTTTTGGGTTTATTGGCTAGCATTTCTTCTGCTTGCTCGCGCGTAATGGTCTTGGGGTCGGTTTCTTTCGGAATTTTTACATTATTGCGTCGCTCCGGCCCTTTGATATATGGCCCATAAGCACCATTAATAATCATGATTTCGCCCCAATCAGCAATAATCGAATCTACCTTTGCCTGGTATAAGGGCAAAGCTTCTTCTAGGGTTACCGTGTATGGGTCAAAATCCTTCATTGGGATATTATATTTGCCGCCCTTAAGATACGGTCCAAACGGCCCATTGGCGGCAATTAACTCTGCGCCATCTGGCGCCTTGCCTAACTCGCGCGGCAAAGCGGGTAAAGCTAATTGTTTCAGGGCCTGCTCTAGATTTACCGTTTTTACAGATTTTCGCTTTGGCAAAGGCGCGAAACGTGGTTTTTCGCCGGTTTCTTTTTCGTTATCTCCCAATTGAATAAACCCGCCGTTTTTGCCAACTTTGACATAAATCGGCTTGCCGGTCTCTGGGTCATGTCCAAGCAGGCGCGCATTATTATAACGCTCTACCCCATTTGCAATCAATACCGTGTCTCTAAATGGCCCGTAAAAATCTTTCAACATTTTTACGCGTTCTAGCTTGGCGTCAGCCACAAGGTCTAAGTCTTTCTCAATATTTGCAGTGAATTTATAATCTACGATATTCTTGAAATTATCAGTCAAAAACCCAGATACTAACTCGCCAATCGGCGTAGGAATTAATTTACCTTTGTTGGCACCGAATTTTTCTTTCACTACGTTGCGTATCACGTTCCCCCCTGTAGTCTTTAGCTCTACCACTTCGCGTTCTTCCCCCTCGCTTTCGCCTTTTATCACATAGCCACGCGCCTGGATTGCCGTCATAATCGACGCATAGGTAGATGGCCGGCCGATCCCTAGTTCCTCTAATTTTTTCACTAGTGAACCTTCAGTATATCTAGCAGATGGCTTCGCAAAAGTTTGCCGTGCGGTTAGCTCCAAACAATCCATTTTGTCGCCTTTAGCTACCTTTGGCAGTTCTAGGTCTTTGCTCTTCCCGTAAACTTTCAAAAACCCGTCAAATACTACCGCTTCACCTTTGGCAATGAATATTGGCTCTACGTCGGCGGGTGACGGAGCTGGGGGGTCCCCCGCTGCGCGCAGACGCGAGTCGAGCACAGTGGGGGAAGCTGCGACGGCAGGACCCGCCGAGGGGCTGGCTTTAATACGAATGGTGGTTTTGGCCACCTTAGCGTTTGCCATTTGCGTTGCTACTGTTCGTGCCCAAATCAAACGATACAGGCGTTTCTCATAATCATTTTTACCAGCATCAAGCCTAGCTATATTAGTTGGCCGGATCGCTTCGTGTGCTTCTTGAGCGCTAGCATCTTTAGTCTTAAAATGTCGCACTTTCAAATAATCTTTGCCAAAATTTTCTTCGATATAGGCCGAAATCATCCCGATAGCCTGGCTAGATAGATTTAAGGAATCCGTTCTATGATAAGTAATTAGCCCCGCCTGATACAGCCCTTGTGCTGCGCTCATCGTGGTGCGTGAAGCGAAGCCTAGTTTAGAATTAGCTTCTATCTGTAAAGCCGCAGTGGTAAACGGTGCAGGGTTGGCTTTGCTACCTTCTGTTTCTTCCACTTCGGCCACTTCGAAATTCGCACCAGATAATTCCTCCAATAGCTTGCGTGCAACATCTTCTGTCTCTGGCCCCTTACTATCCAACGCAGCATCGAAATCTGCTCCATCTTTCGCAAATTTCCCCGTTACCTTAAAATTGAATTTACTTTCAAATTTTTCAATCTCTTTCTCGCGCTCCACGATTAAGCGTAACGCTGGGCTCTGCACTCGCCCTGCCGATATTGCCCCTGGCACTTTCTTTCGCACGATATCAGAGAGATCGTACCCCACTAGCATGTCCAGGGTTTGCCTAGCCTGCTGGCTGGCCACCATATCCATATCTACCGTACGGGGGTTTTTAATGGCATTTTCCAGTGCCGGCTTAGTAATCTCGTGAAAAGTAATCCGCGCTGTATCTTTTGGAAGCTTCAACACTTCGCATAAATGCCACGAAATAGATTCTCCTTCGCGGTCTTCATCGGTCGCGAGCCAGATTTTCTCGGCCGCTTTGGCCTCTTTTTTAAGCTCGGTAATAATAGATTTATGTCCCGGGTCAATTTCGTAGGTTACATCAAAAGTAGCTTTATCTACTTTGGTATCTTTTCTAATGTGCCCCACGCTAGCTAGCACCTTAAAATCACTACCGAGATATTTCTCGATAGTGTGTGCTTTCGCCGGGCTCTCTACTATTACCAAGTTTTTAGACATAATACTATAATATCACACCACGTCAACCGTGACCATTATCTAGATTGCGCTGGCGGTGTTATGAGTTTATTTGTCTTGACAATCTTAATAATAGAAATAATGGATAATGCCGTGAAAGATATGACTGGATATGATGCAAAACTAACAATTGTCCATGCGGCGCAACTCGATCCTTCACAATTTGCGAGTTGTGTGACTAAATTCACTACCACAACAACCGCCATTAATAGCATTGCTAAAGATATACTTCCCACGATACTATAAATTAGCAATTTTCCATTCAATTGCGGAGCGATAGTTTGCGACAATTGCTGATATCTTTTTATGGATAGTGATACTACTGCAAATGCGAAACAAAACACTACTACTACTGATATGCTCATTGTCAGCGAAGTAGATTTTTCTTGAAGTGCTGAACTAACAAACATAAACAGCGTAGGTATCGAAATTATGAGCAAGTAGCCTAACAATATGGCCAAAAGAATCTTTATTATCTTCCAGACCACTCTAATAATTTTTATTGCCGGTCTTTCTTGGGTAAGAAACTTTATGTCATGCTGTACTGAATTGCCCGCACTTTGCACAAGCATCTGTTCTTCGTGTTTGGTGTTATTCGCTTCGTATGGTGCGTTGTTATCCATACGCTAATTATAGCATAAACAAAAAAGCCTCAGGTAAGGGTGGGCATCACCTGAGGCTATTTTGCCCTCTAACGCTTCACTACTATACCGGGTGAACCCCGGAGCGTAACCCACCTCACACAATTGGGGCCCGCCGGTTAGAGGGATTGCTATGCCTTCGAAATTGTCCTTTCTAAGTGGAGGTAATACTTATAAAATTTAAAACCATGAAGAAATTTTAAATCCGAAAGGGTTTCAAAAGCACGCAATTTCTGCTACACTGGAAGTAGTATAGCTGAAATTATAACTTATTTAGGTGCGGTGTAGGGTGTTTTTGTTACCCTAACTATATTCATTATATCACACGAGGTAAAAAATGTCAACACTTTTTTCACACTTTTTTCAAAAATTCAACCAAATTTCACCCCTAGAAGCCAATTTTACAGAGGTGTTAGACGCCATTGCGCTTAAGCCTAAAACATTGTATTTTCATGGTAAAATGCCGGAAAATGTGTCAAAAATGGAAGAATCCGCAACATTAAAACAACATAAAAATACTACAAAATCAAGCACAAAAAACCGAACAGGGCGTCCTAAATCTGTGGCTATTGTGGGCGCACGGCGTAATACCAGATACGGTGAAGAGGTAGCCTATAAAATGGCTTATGAACTCGCTAAACATGGCGTCGTGGTGATTTCTGGCTTAGCTTATGGCATAGATAGTATCGCACACCGAGGGTGTTTAGATGCTGGCGGCGTTACGGTAGCCGTACTCGGTACGCCCATAGACCACATCTACCCTACCGCGCATAAGTCGCTGGCCAAGGAAATCATAGACAAAGGCGGGGCTATCATTAGTGAATATGCGCCTAAAAACACCCCAGTAAATCATCGTCATCCTCTGGCGCCAGTAGAATATATAGACTCTGTCACCGGACAACGTAATTATGATCCTAAAGCTTCATTTCTTTATCGCAATCGTATAGTGGCGGGCCTTGCGGATATCGTGGTGGTGGTAGAAGCTGCCGAAAAATCTGGCTCGCTCAATACTGCCGCCCATGCCCTGGAGCAAGGTAAAGAAGTTTTTGCGGTACCGGGCAATATTACTAACCCATATTCTCAAGGATGCAACAAACTTATCCGCCAGGGTGCCAATCCTTACACTGGCTCAGACGATCTCTTGCGCGTGCTATTTCCAGAGGAGTATTTTAAAAAGCGCACAAAATCCACCCAAGCCCTACTTTTTGGCGACACAGATGAAGAAACAGCTATTTTGCTAGCTTTATCTAAAGGTCTCCGTAACGGCGAAGAAATCATGCAGGCTCTCCATCTATCCGCCAGCGATTTCAACCAAATAGTAACCTTACTAGAAATCAAAGGTCAAATTCGCTCCCTCGGCGCAAATAACTGGAGCTTAAGCTAAAGCATTATCAAAATTTCGCGTTGATTTTTAGTGCGAAGGCATGGTACAATGGTGGTGCAAACATATAATTAATCGACAATGCTATATTTTAATATATCGATTGTTAATCGAGATGAACAATGGCACCGCGAGGTATACCACTTCTCGATTAGCAATAGCATTGATTAGTTGTATGTTTGCACCCCTTGCGGTGCCATTTTTGTTAATCCCCATTAATATAGTGGCACCACATGGGGGAGTAGTAGTAATCATATATAAGTGAGGTAAAAGATGGGCCACAAAGTAAAACAATCATTAATGAGTAGTAGAATAGATTTCTTCTACTATGCTTTCCGTAATATCCTGTTTATTTCTCTTCCACTAGCCATTATTGCTGCCGTTGTGCTTACTACTCCTCACTCATCTACTACTGTCTCTGCCCTGGATACTTCCAACTTAGAACATCTGACTATTTCTATTCCAGTATCCTGCACTATGAATATTACTGGCAGTGATACTCATTTTGCTTCTGTAGTGTCTGGCACCTATACTCCTAATATTGGTACTACTACCATGAAAACATTATGTAATGATCCTAATGGCTATGTCATTTATGCTATAGGAGCTTCTGGCGATAATAGTGACCCAGATAATGCTATAGAAGGCCATACAGATCTTATTAGTAGCTTAGGTAGTAACTATAATATCCATACTGGAGTCTATGATAGCAGTAATCCTACCGCTTCTAGTTGGAGTATGAAGGTTACTGCCGTAAATGGTACTTATAAACCTACTTTAGGGGGCTACTACGCTTCAGGTAACTATGTATCAGTACCTAACAATTGGCAAAAAGTAGCCTACTGGGAGTCTGGAATCATTAATTCCACCGTAGGCTCCTCTATCCAAACTACCTATGGTGTCTATACAGATGGTGCTCAACCAGCTGGTACCTATAAAGGTATGGTAAAGTATGTCCTACTTCATCCATCTAGCCTTATCCAACCCACCACACTAGAAGATGCTTTTGATAGCACCATAGGCAAAGACCATAAAGTAGATGTGAGTGGTAGCAAGTACTATAAGATGCAAGACATGACACATGAAATATGTAGCACTGCTACTATTCTAGGTGAAGCCTCCCAAATGAAGCTAGTAGATATAAGAGACAATAGTCTTTATTATGTTACTAAACTCTTAGACGGTAACTGTTGGATGACTGAAAACTTGAGCCTGAACTTAGATAACAATGTAGCCCTTACTTCTGATACTACAGACCTTAATAATATCTATAATGCTAATACTACTGAATATGGTGAGTATGATGCTGGTTATAGTAAAACAGGCGATACTATATCTTGGACACCAAATACTAGTACTGTAAATACTACTGCACAATGGAATAATAACAATAATGCTCCTAGATCCCTAGACAGTGGTGGTGGCTACACTGATGCTAGTATTGGCGATCATGGCCTTACTGGTAATTACTATAACTGGTCTGCAGCTATTGCCAGTAATAACTCTGCGCCACTTAGTGCAGATAATATTGCCGGTGAGAATAGGGATGCCACTAACTCTATCTGTCCTAAAGGTTGGCGTTTACCACGTATCAGAAACTATGTATCCTATGATGTAGGCGAGAATGACTTTGCTAATCTTAATTTCTACTATAATGGAGGTAAGACTAATACTAGCGCAGGATTAATGGCGGCACCGGTTTATTTTGTGAGGTCTGGCTACATTGATAATGGAAACATTATTCATTTTAATTTTCGTGGCAGGTATTGGTCTAATACGATTAATAGCGGCCAAACTGCATACTACATAGATTTAGTCTCGAATGCTTCGCTTCCCGACAGTAGAACTAGTAGGGGCAGTGGTATCTCGGTACGATGTATAGCTAGGTAATCTTCCTGCAAAAAAACATTATAATCTTTGCGTGCTCGTTGCCACTTTTCCCATCGTCAAATTATAGCTCATCCCTATTAGTGGGGCTAAAGTTTCGGCATCTACTGTGCCATCTAGTATTGCCGTCACCCAATATCGTCTATTCATATGAAACGCCGGGAAAATCCCTGGCGTTTTTATTACGTCCTCTATCATTTCTGGGTCTAGCTTCAAATTTGCCACATCGATTCTCTCGCCATCGGCATACTTCAGCACGGCATTATCTTCCGGTTTTAGTTTCAGGAGCTGCTCTTTTGTCGCATCAAAAACTAATGCCAGCCATTTCTTATTGTCGCTATGGCGGTACACCGTATATGTGGGGCTAGATTCCCACGGGTGATCGCATACTACGCCACCAAATTCCCCCATTACAAACTTGCCAAAGTCTTCCGTATTCATCTAATCTTCTTTAGACTTCATAGTCGGGAAAGGTACTGCTTCCCTACCCGGTACACCTTCTAGTAACCAGAAATTGCGCTCGCTGTTGCCCCAACCACAAGCCGGCGGCATGCCATACTCTAGCATCTCCACAAAATCCATGTCTAGCATCTGGGCTTCATCGTCACCTGCATCGCGCGCAGCTTGTTGTTCTTCAAATCTCTCTAATTGATCCAGTGGGTCATTAAGCTCTGAAAACCCATTACCCATCTCTGTACCAGCAATAATCGGGTGGAACCGCTCGGTGACTAGCGGATTATCTGCAGACTTTTTCGCCAGTGGCGAAAGCGACAAAGGCTCTTCTATCAGCCAGTATGGACCCGCCGAGGTTTTGCGGATTAGTTTCCACACATGGTCTATTAAACGCGCTTCACTTACGTCAAAATTCGTTTCTACGCCGTTTTCTTTCAAAATCCGGATTAATTGCTCACGGTCCGGATTAAATACGTCTACATCGAATTTTTCCTTAAGTAGATCCGCATATTTTACGCGTGGCCACTCGCAGTCTAAATCAATATCAAAGCCACCTACGTGAAACTTTAGCGTGCCCCAAGTTTCCATCGCTACATATTTAATCATTTCTTCGTATAGCTTCATGCCATCTTCGTAGTTCTCGTATGCGGCGTAGCTCTCAAATGCGATATGCTCTGGCAAGTGTTCATCATCTACGCCTTCATTGCGAAATCTCGGGCCAATATCATATACCTTTTCAAATCCACCACCAAGCAGTCGTTTCAAAGGCAGCTCATGCGAAATCCGCAGATAAAAATCTTCATCCAGCGCGTTCATGTGAGTAGTAAACGGTGTGGCATCTGCACCGCCCGTAGTGTGCTCTAGTACCGGAATATTTACTTCAATAAACCCGTGTTTGTTCATAAAATCACGTGTAGCTTGCCAAAACTTACTGCGCCGCACCAATCTTTCACGTACTTCTGGATTCACGTTCATATCCACATAACGTCGGCGATAGCGTTCTTCTTTGTTGGTGAATTTTTCTGGCAAAGGCCGCAAAGATTTAGTTAGCAATTTTACAAAATTAGAAAATACGGATACCTCACCAGTCTGCGACTTGCCAACTTTACCGGTAGCCTCAATAAAATCACCGGTGTCCAATAATTTAATATCTTTAGCTCCCAACAAGCCTTCTGGCGCGGCGCCCTCGGCTTTCATGAAAATCTGGATTTCACCAAAATAATCACGTACCTTAATAAATACTAATTTACCAAAAGATCTTATCGCTACGATACGCCCAGCTATCGTTACTTCTTGACCGTCTTTTTCGTCAAAATGATTGATAATTTCAGAAATTTTAGTATTACGCGCACTTTTAGCTGGATATGGATCTAGTCCCCGTGCGCGGAGTTCTTCTAGTTTGCGTAATCTTTCATTGCGATAATCTTCAAGTAACATGGTATATATTATACCATATCTTACAGAGAAAGAAAAATAAAAAAGCGGCCTATATCTATACAGAAAAAGCCGCTCACAAAATACTTACTTTATTTCTACAATTTTAATTTTTTTACCGTTAAATTCTAGCTCTTCGCCAGCCTTATGCCCAAAAATCACTTTACCAATTGGTGATTCGTTAGAGATTTTACCTTCAAGCGGATTTGCTTCGGTGGGCCCTACTAGGGCATATTCTACTTTGCGGCCACCCATGTCTAGCACTACGGTGACACCTAGACCTACCTTGTCTTTCTTGCCACCACGAATAATCTTAGCATTTTTCAAAATCTCTTGAATTTCCAAAATCCGCCCCTCAGCTACTTTTTGCTCGTTACGCGCCGAGCTATATTCTTCATTTTCAGATAAATCCCCAAAAGCCCGCGCCGTAGCAATTCGCTCTGCAATTGCTGGCCGGTTCTTAATTAACTCATCTAATTCTTTTTCTAAATCCTTTTTACCTTCGGCGGTCAAATTCACGCTTTTTTTAATCATTTTTACTCCCACTTTACAATCTGCTATCCAGTCTACCAGAAAACGCTTACTAATTCAACCCTTTTTGGCTAAAATTTTGCTAAATCCGCCAATTTTACCATCTGGCTTTCACCAGTGCGCCGATCCGTTACTTCTGCGGCATCTTCCGCCAGAGTTTTATCGGATATTACAATACGATATGGCAACCCCATTAGTTCTGCATCGGCAAATTTTTCACCGGGGCGAGCTTTGCGATCGTCAAATAGCGTCGTATCTTCGCGTCCTGCGTAAAATTTTTCAGCCTCCGCCATGCCATTCTCGCCAATTCCTACCAAGTAGTATTTGTATGGTGCTACTTCTTCTGGCCAGACCAAACCCTTATCATCCGCAAATTTTTCCGCTATTACCCCCATCACACGCGATACACCTATGCCATAGCAGCCCATATATACGGTCTGCTGCTTGTTTTCTTCATCTATATATTTCAGTTCTAGCGGCTCAGAGTATTTAAACTTCAGCTTAAATATATTCCCCACCTCTGCAGCGGTAGTTTCTTCAAACTTTTCACCAGCAGCGCCCAAATCCTCTAATACTTCGTTGTTGTAGACTTCTTTGTTTAGTACTATGGACTTGTCGGTATTATAATAAATTGTATCTTCTCCCACCGGCAACACGGTCTGAAATTCGTGTGAATATTTGGCAAAGATTCCGCCACTCGCAAATGTTTCGTATGTATCTTCACCAATGCCTAGCCTAGCAAAAATTCGCCCATAGGCCTTCTCTACCTCGGCGTAAAATCTATCTAAATCTTCCTCGGAAGTATGAAAGCTATACAAATCTTTCATTAAAAACTCACGTCCACGCAAAATCCCAGATTTCGCCCTAAGCTCATTGCGGAACTTCGTCTGAAATTGATATACATAGAGCGGCAAATCTTTATAGCTAGAGATATAAGATTTTAACATATTAGTGATCGGCTCTTCGTGCGTTGGCGCTAAACCCAATTCTCCGCCACTAGATAGATTAGTTTTAAACCAAATATCTACTTCTTGATCTGAAAATCTGCCAGTTTTCTCCCATGGCTCTGGATTCTGCAAGGCGGACATCTGTACCTCTTCACAGCCGAGCTTGTTCAGTTCTTCGCGAATTACACGCTTGATGTTTTCAATTACACGAAGCCCTAGTGGCAAATAATCATACACCCCAGCCATCTCTTTATGAATATAGCCTGCACGGGTAAGAAGTGCGCCATTTTTGGCGGCTTCATCCTTTGGCGCCGTGCGTAAAGTCTTGATAAAAGTTTTCGAAAATCTCATACCCCTCATTATACCACGCTCAATATAACAGAGGTAGTATTGACATTTTAGCGTACTTATGATATAATAAAAGTATACCCATTTGCCCTGGGTCTTTTTTTATTACCCTATACCTAAAATATACAAAAGGTAAAATGCTACGCCGTTCTTTATCATGTGGGTTAAAATACCAGCATATACTGTACCGGTAATTTCACGCAGTCCACATAATACTATAGACATTGCAAATACATTCACCCCTACATTCCACTGTAAATGCACAATGCCAAAAAACAACGACACCAGGAATATAGAAATCAGCATCGACGCGCGGTCGGACATCCTGGCAGAAAGCATCGGGCGTAATTTCCCGTACAGCCAGCCACGAAAAATCAATTCTTCAGCGATTGGCGCCACAACTACCAATATGATAAAAGCCACCACCCGATCTATCCCCGCCAAATACACACTAAAACCTACTTCTTGAGTCTGTTCAGCATCAAACCATGGAAATAAATTAAAGATTGCTACTAACCCAGCTGCTAGGAGCGTAGAAATAATAAAGCCCACCGGCGCCAAGCCAATATCTGTCCAGGTAGGCGTACCGCGTAGCCCCAAATCATCTCTACCCATTGCTTTTGGCGAAATTTTACTATCTAACTTTCGCTTACCACCCTTTAGCTCGTTTTCAATCTTGAGTTTTACAGTGATTTTTGGTGTTATAAAAATAATCCATAGTAATGCCAATATATATGACAGTGCTGAATAAATCGCCGTGGGTACCGGTTGGGTAAAAGTTTCACGTCCCAGAATCCATAGCATTAAATACCCCACAATAAGTTGCGCCACGATTACTGCTGCCGCTACCCATACCAATAGCAACAGAGCTTTCAAAATCACTTTCCACCTCTGTTTTTGCGGAACTTCATTACGCGCTTGCTTCAGTGATGCTTTTTTATTCATCATTACTGCGCTATCCTAATAATATCCAAAATTGTTACAATGAAAATCAATGCGAGTAGCACAATAAATGCGCGTGAAACGATTTTTTCTTCGGTTTCTTTAGTGAGCTTTTTCTTGCGTAGTTTATAAATTGCAATTAGCAGCCACCGTCCACCGTCTAGGGCTGGTATCGGCAAGACATTCATACAAGCCAAGGATACCGATATCAGTGCTGCTAGAAACGCCAAATTGGTGGGCCCGGCAGAAGTAAACGCTGGAAACAGCACACCGATAATCCCCACTGGCCCTGATACGGAATCTTTTACTTCGCTCAGCGCTTCTTGTCCTTCTTCGCGCACCTCGGAATTAGGACTAAATAAGCGTGCTGTTCCAGATACCAAATTTCCAATCATAATCCCAATCCCCTTGTAGGTTTCGCCAGTCAGCTGCGCAGTTAGGCCTATGCCTACAATTGGCGCGGACCAAGTAGAATAAGACAAAGATTGTGAGCTTGCCATAGTCACGCCAAGCAAATATTCGCTATCTGCGGGGTTTAAAATAACCTTAAGATCCAGATCTTTATCACAATTGCAATCCTCGGCGCCCTTACGGAAAATTTTATATGACACCTCTTCTCCGGCATGCGCAGTATTGATATCGGTGATTTCGCTAGCATATTTCACCTCTGTTCCATTTACAGCCACTATATAATCATTTGCCGCCAGTCCTGCTTTCGCGGCTGGTGAATTTTCGGCTACAGATGTAATCTGCACTGGGGTAGCATCCGTACGCGTGTCATTCGCTACCGTGAATTGTCCATCCAAAAATTCAGGCATGCCCGTCCAGGCTAAGATCGTAAAGATAATAATTGCCACCAGCCAGTTCATTGCGACGCCGGCAAACAGAATTTTGGTTTTTGCCCAGAACCCAGCCTTGCCAAAAGTCCCAGCACGCGTGTCAGCTGCGGACTCACCATCCATTTGGCAAAAACCGCCAATTGGTAGCCAATTCAGGCTAAAAATCATGCCTTTCTGGGCAAAATCTTTATTGCCATTTGAAATAACTACTTTTGTGGCTTTTTCTTTTGTCCATTCTTTGCGTGGCAGTCTGCGCCATTTACCGGTCTTAGGGTCTTTTACCCAGGCTATCGCTCGCGGCGGAAAACCGATCCCGAACTCCAGCACGTTTACGCCGTTGCGTCGTGCCGCAATAAAATGCCCAAACTCGTGTGCTGTTACCAAAAACATCAGCACCAAGAGCCCTACAATCACACCTACTAATATATCCATAAGCCTATTATATCACTATTTGCCAAATCGTCTATTGCGACTATTGTATTCATTTATAATCATTTTAATATCATTGGCTTCCATTTCTGGGAAATATTTTTCAAGGAACAAGAACTCAGCATACGCTGCCCGCCATAGCATAAACCCAGAAAGCCGTTCTTCCCCACTAGTACGCACCACCATATCTAAATCTGGCACTTCTGGATGATATAGATGCTTGCGGATAGTTGCCGGCGTAATCTCGCCGTCTGCTTCCACTGCGATGCTTGCTGCATCGGCAATTTCCTGCTCGCCGCCATAGTTAAAACAGAAACATACCGTAGTTCCGGTACAATCCGCGGTAATCTTCTCGGCTTTTTCGGCCAAAGAAGTTAAAGTTGGGTTGACTTTGCCACGTGTGCCAAGAATAAGGAGCTTTATATTGTTTGCTGCCATTTTTTCGGCCATTTTTATAATCTTGGTTTCGGCCAATTTCATAATATAGTTAACTTCCGCTTCTTCCCGTCCCCAATTCTCGGTACTAAAAACGTAAAATGTTATGTATGGTATCCCGGCCATCGCCGCGGCGCCCACTAGCTCCTCAATAGTTTTGAGTCCTTTTTTGTGTCCTTCTATTTTAGGCAGGCCGTTTTCTTTCGCCCATCTGCGGTTCCCATCCGCGATAATCCCTAGATGTTGTAATTCCATTGACAAAATCTCCAAAGTATGATATAATAAAGTTATAGTTTCATTATTTCTTCAGATTTAGCCTTAAATTCGGCTTCAACCTTGTCATTAAATTCTTTGGTTAGATCGTCAATTTCCTTTTCGGCGCGTTTTTTGATATCCTCGCTCATGTCCTCAGTATTTTTGATCGCCTTGCGAGCATCCTCGCGTGCGTTGCGGATTGCTACTTTTGCTTCTTCTACCTTGGCGGAAGCATTTTTGACTATTTCCTTGCGACGCTCCTCGGTGAGTGCCGGGATTGGCACACGAATAATTCGGCCGTCGTCAGCTGGGTTTAATCCCAGACTCTGATCCGCCCGTATTGCAGATGCTATTGCTTGGATATTAGATGGATCAAATGGGGTAATTACAAGAAGTGTAGCATCGGCTGCCGTGATATTTGCTACTTGGTTGAGTGGCATATATTGTCCATAAACTTCCACCTTAATACCAGAGAGCATATCTGGGTGTGCGCGCCCAGTACGTACCTTTTTCATTTCGTTTTTAAAACGATCAATCACCGCCTCCATTTTCTTGCGGTCTTCTGCTACATCAAACATAATAACTCCTTATTTATATTTTCATTATATCAAAAATAGCCCCGCAGGGCTATTTTTTTCTACTCGGTTACACCAAGCTCAATGCGCTTGAATTGGCGTACGGTGATATTTTCACCAGTTTTAGCGATTGCTTCCTTGATAAATTGTTCCACCGTTTTAGAATCATCTAGGATATATGGTTGATTCATCAAAACCTTGTCAGAAAAAGCTTTTTTCACTTGGCCTTCCAAGATTTTCTCTTTCATATTTTCTGGGCCTTTGAAATTGGCTTCAAGTTCTTTAATCTTAGCTTCACGTACTTCGGCAGGAATATCCTCTTCAGATACGTAAAGTGGTGCCATCGAAGCTACCTGCATGGCGATTTGGTGGGCCAAAGTCTTAAATTCGTCAGTCTTGGCCACAAAAGAAGTTTCGCAGTTTACTTCTACAATAGCTCCAAGGCGGCCATCGTGAATGTAGCTATCCACCAAGCCTTCGCGAGTTTCGCGATCACCGCGTTTTTCAGCCTTGGTAAGGCCTTTTTTGCGCATCGCTTCAAGAGCTTTGTCAAAATCGCCATCGGCTTCCACCAAGGCTTTCTTCGCATCAGTTAACCCTGCGCCAGAAAGCTCTTTTAATTTTTTAATTTGTTCAACTGAAATTTCAGCCATAGTTTTTGCCTCCTTAAATTAATTTTACGCAAGTTATTTTTTACCTTCTTTGATTGCTTCTACGAAATAATCAAGAATTAGCTTAGTAGCCTTGATTGCGTCGTCGTTTGCCGGGATTACGTAATCAATATTGGATGGATCCACATTGGTATCCGTGATTGCAAATACCGGAATATCTAGCACTTTAGCTTCTTTAATAGCGTTCTTATCTTCGATCGCGTCAATTACGACTACCGCTGCTGGCTGTTCGGTCATATCCTTGATGCCGCCATAGCGTTCATTTAGTAGATCGATTTCTTCTTGAAATCTCTGAACCTCTAGTTTAGAATAGCGGTTTTCAAGCTCACCAGAAGCCATCCGACGTTCCAAATCTTTCAATTTTTTGATTTGGCGATTTACTGTAGCTACGTTGGTGAGTGTACCGCCGACCCAACGCACGGTTACGTATGGCATCTCTACGGATTCTGCCGCTTCTTTTACGGCATCTTTCATCTGTTTCTTGGTGCCTACAAATAATACTTTTTTGCCACTTTTAGCAATTTCGGTGATTTTTGGCAAAGCCACCTCTAGACCTTCCACGGTCTTCTCTAGGTTGATAATATGCGCATTTTGGCGTTTAGAGTGAATATATGGCGCCATTTTAGGGTGCCAACGACTCGTTTTGTGCCCAAAATGAGCACCAGCTTCGAGTAAAGCCTTCATATCGACATTTACTGCCATAATATGATTTCCTTTCCTTTGACTATGGAGCTCAGGGTAATCTACCCCAGGAAACCTCCCATAATCTGTTTCGTTAAATTAATATACCATTTCATTATATCACACCTTTACAAAAAAGTCAATCTCTGGTATAATCAATCTAATTATGAGTAAAACAGAGTTACACCCTAAAGATTACCGCGATGTCGTCTTTTCAGACGAGGCCGCTGGCTTTTCGTTTTTAACCAAATCTACTGCGAAAAGCGAAGAAACCATCAAATGGGAAGATGGTAATGAATATCCACTAGTTAAGGTTCAGATCTCTTCTGCTTCTCACCCATTCTTTACTGGTGAAGAAAAGATTATCGATACCGAAGGTCGCGTAGACCGCTTCAAGGCTCGTGCTGCGAAGGCCGCCAAGATGAAGGAGGCTTTGGAAAACAAAGCCAAAAAGGCCGCTAAGGAAGCCGAGAAAAAGGCTAAAGCAGAAGAAAAAGCTATCACTGCTGAATAATTCTAACAAAAATATTCACCAGTAATCAAAAAACGAGTTGGATTCCACTTCCAGCTCGTTTTTTTAAGCTAAGTTTTTTGTTGGGGCTTTTTTCAAAGAAAGTTCTACATCACCAGCATGGGCGCCCTCGCAGTTATAAGCGCCCATACCCGGCTGTTTACCGACGTTTTTTGTTTAACCGTGATTTGTTACTTCTGCCTTTTACTATAAACACTATTCCGAGTATCGCTGCCAAAAAGAATATTATTAATCCAGTCACTAAATAATCAGTTCTTGAAATATTTAGATTGCTAAACAATGCACCGGTATTAGGCACGGGTATCATCTCATAGTAATAATAAGTTATGTATGGCTTGTAGAGCGCTTCGCCCTCTGCGTTATAGGCTGTGATTTCGATTCTGTAGTTTCCTGTAGGTAAATTATTTTCAGCAAATGGTAATTCTACGCGCATATCAGGAGCATTCACGGTGATAGGCGAAAGTACGTTTACTAAATTGCCATTTTCGTCATAAATGTTAATCCCAATCGTATTGATATTTTCATTTTCGGTATCGTATTGTAAATCTAAGTAAACTTTACCATCGTCAGCTTCATTGGCTTCCCCCACTACCGGATATAATGCAAATTCTACCGTCTCAAAATCTTTTACATCGTTAAATCCAATCCCTACTATCTCTACGCGATATTCGCCATAGCCATAATCTTCGGCGAGCAGATCAAGCGGTGTAGAATATGATCCAGGAATATAGTCCACAAAGCTTTCCGGATCGTCTTTTTCTAGAAGTGGAATAATATGCTCTACGTCGTCTTTATCGGTGTAGCGTATGGTGATGGTGAGATATTCGACGTTCTCATAATCAAAGCTCAAGTCCTGGTCTGGATAAATAAAAACAGAGCCGTTGATTGGTTTTACATTCAGAATATCCGGCACGCTTCCGACCACTCGCACGGAAATAGTATCCGTCACGGAAGTTATGCCACCCTCTGCCGATGCTTCTGGGCCCGGCAAAAAAGCTGCAAAAATTGTTGTGATGACTACTAGGACTAGCCCCAGTAAACCAAGAACTCGCTTTTTTGTTTTTTTCATACTCTACACTCTTTTTATTTTTGATGTTTATTTTGGTTTTGTAAAGTTGCTTCTAGACAGCCAATCTAGAACGGCGCTCTTTACGCTTCCTTACTGCCATTATAATCCACACAATTATAATTGTCAACAAGATTATGGTAATTACCATTATATATGGCGGGATCAAGAATACTACCATTTCTTCAGTCTTGGTCTCTTCTCCTGCCGTAACTGTCCAGGTAACTTTATATAAGCCAAAGTTTGGTGTCTCTTCCCATTCGTCAGATAGCACTAGTTCTGCATCTGGAATAATAGACATCCTGGCTTCGTTTTCTGGCGTTTCGTAGTAGGCTCCACCTAGGATTCCCTCTACTTTCAATATGCCACGCGCATTAAAATCTAGATTTCCGGTGTTTTTTACTTTTGCTGATGCATTGATATGGTCTATCACGGTATTTTTACGTACGGTTTGGCCGTTTTCTTCTGCTGTAGTTTCTTTGGTAATATTACGACTAACTTTGATGTCGGAGATTTCGGCAGAGATGATTGTTTCGCCATTTCCCCTACCATAGATTACCATACCGGGACTGGCCTCTGTTTTTATGCCACTACCACTTGCAGGGTTAGATATCGTATGTGCGAAAAGCACTGCGTATTGCCCGCCAGCTGGGATGCTATCTGGAGTAGTGATTTTATAGGATACCTCAACTGTTTCGCCGGGTTGTGCCGTGAAAGTTGGCTTAGCTACGTAATTCCCATCCTGACCTTTTATACTGATCCACCGAGTAATTTGAGTATAGTTGTTTTCATTATTGAATCCCAAAGAATAAGTATCATTCTCTTCCGAATAAACATAAGAGTACGGCGCCGCATATACCTCGAAATTTATGACATCGCTACCATCGTTTGTAACTTTAAGTACGTCTTCGTAGGTAGAGCTAGCATTAAGCTGAAAAATCCTGCTTACTGGCGAAATGCTAATACTAGTGCCTGGTTTCTGAGCTTCCGTCTCTTGCTCTTGATTATCTTCTGCATATGTTGAACTTGTCAACGAAAATGCTACGCCAAACAAAATCGTGAGTCCTACAAAAGCAACCGTTACGAACTTTGTAAGAATTTGTTTCATTTACCTCCTTTGTTTAATATGATTATAGCACGAGCATTGCAGATTTGATGAAAAATAGTAAAAACGAATAGAAATATGTTATAATATAAGAGTACATTTATAGTTGCGCGCGTGGTGGAATTGGTAGACACGCTACCTTGAGGTGGTAGTGGCTATATTTACGGCTGTGCTGGTTCGAGTCCAGTCGCGCGCACCAAGCATAAGTACAATAAAAGCCCTTGAGGGCTCTTATTTTTTTACGAACAGTTTTTCTTATGCGCTTTGAGTTTCTTCATTGCCCAGTCGTAGTGAGAAGATAGACAGCTAACGAAATATGAGCCAAGCACGGAACCACCAGCCCAAGGGTACATGCCTTTAGTGAATAATTGCTCTTCGCTCAGGCTTTCGGCTAGTTTCATGACGTCTTTATGTGATTTCTCAAACATTTTTCTAGCATCTTCCAGTGAAGTCTTTTGGTGTTTCTCCCAGTATTCAACATTCATATCGCCATAGGTCTTCCAAGTGTATGGTTCTGGCAAGAATGGTGCGTTACCGCCTTTATTCAGATTAGTGTCGACAAATTCTAGTAGCATTCGGTGCCATTCATATAGATGTACCCAAATATCGCGTAGATTCTTGTCGCGCCCCCAGTGGCGCTCTTTCTTTGATGGATCACCGGAAAAATCAAAGTCAGTAGCCATTTCTTTTTCGCTCATTCCATCAGCCATTTCAATTAGCTTAGCGTAGTATTCCTCGCCAGCCCTAATCAAGTCTTGTTTGTTGCGTGGTCTAGGCATAAAAAATCCTTGTTTACTACTTTAATTATATCATTTTAAGTCGATTGCTTTTCAGGGTTGAACTCACGTAGCTGTTGTCGGATATCTTCTTTATAGATAGTTAAAGCCTGCTTAATTTGCCCCAGCCAGATGTACTTTTTGTAGCTATACTGTCTCTAGTAGATCAGCCTTTATCATGGTTGCAACTTCTTTCACTAGTGCGTACCAAATATATTTATTTGTAGCCAGAAACGGAAACCCTTTCCGGCCGGGCATACCAAGAAAAAATATGCCCCTTAGGGCTATATTTTTATTCATCACACCTCAAAATTATTTATTATCACTAATCATTCTCTTTTTAAATACAATAATTGACAATAATATAATTGCTATAAAATAAATTAAAAATACTACTATATCGGCAGGCGTTAAATTACTAAAATCGTTATGCAATGTGCCTTGTATGATATTTAAGCATGCTTCAAATGGCAATATTTCACATATAATTTCGAAAACGCCACCGATTGAATCTTTAGGAAAATACATACCACTTGTAAAACATACTAATTGAACAACTATGCTTCCTAGACCGCCAGTTCCCTTTTCACTAACTAGACTTCCGATGAGTATTCCTAACGATATAAAGAATATAGAAATAACCATAGATACTAATATAGTCAGTATTATGCTTACACTAAATTCTAGCCCCATGATAACAGCGACTAAGAAGAACAATACATTTTGGATTAATACTATTGGCAATAGTGATAATATATACCCTAAAATATAATCACTTGGTTTCATCGGTGATGTTCCAAGTCTAATTAGAAATGATGAAGTTCTATCCTTTGCAACTAATGTTGCAGTAAACAATGTAATAAATGAAAAGCCAAATAGAATTATTGATGGAGTAAAGTTTTCTAACTTGTAATTATCTGCTGGAATATCAAATTGTTGAAAAATAAATAATAAGAATAATGGTAAAACAATTTCAAATACTAGGCTTAAAGGATCTCTAATTAATTCCTTAAAGTTTCTCTTTGCAAAATTTATCATTCTCATTATCGTTCACCTCCAGTTGCAATTGATACAAAAGCATCTTCAAAGTTTTTAGTTTTAGTCTTTTTAATTAATTCTTTTGATGTGCCAATATCGACAAGACTACCATTTGCCATTACGCCAATTCTATCTGATAAGCTTTCGGCTTCTTCCATATAATGAGTTGTTAAAATAATAGTAATTTTACCTTTTAATCCTTCAATTACTTTCCATAATTCTTTTCTCGCAATAACATCTAATCCTAAGGTTGGCTCATCTAAGAATAATATTTTTGGATCATTTATTAAACTAATAGCAATAGATACTTTTCTTTGCCAACCACCTGATAAAGTTTTTGCTCTTTTAGTTAATACTTCACCAAGTTTAAACTCTTTAATCAATTCATTTATTTTACTATCTTTATCTTTTATCTGATAAACTCCTGCCATAAACTCTAAATTTTCTTTAACTGTTAGATTTGGGGCAATAGCAGTTTCTTGGGGTGATACATTTAAGATTTCTTTTATTTTGAATATGTCCTTTTTCATATTCATGTTTTCTATCATGATATCACCTGAAGTCGGAAGAATTAGTCCTGATAACATTTTAATGGTAGTTGTTTTACCAGCACCATTTACTCCTAAAAGCGCAAATAATTCACCTTGTTTAATTTTCAAATCTATTTCATTCACTGCAACTTTATCTTTAAATTTTTTTGTTAGTTTTTTTGTTTCTATTGCAGCCATTATTTTTTACCTCTCTTTGAAAACACTTTATCAGACAAATCCTCAACTGCGTCCGCTTTTAATAAAGCTATCCCTTTTTGTTTATCACAAAGCACGATGACAGAATCACCTGGTTTAATATCAAACATATCTCTTGCTTCTTTTGGTATTACTATTTGTCCCTTTTCGCCAACTTTAGCAATGCCTACAAACTTATCTTTCATATGTTTCTCCTTTTAGTATAACAAGTTATACTTTTCATACTATATTATATTCCTATCAATCTTAAAAGTCAACTTACGGAAAGTTTGGAAAATTATTTCCTACGAGCTAAATCAGCCTTTATTATGGTTGCAACTTCTTTCACTATGGTGCACCACGAAAATAAAAGAGCCCCGTAGGGGTTATTTTATTTTCGTGCTATGTGTGAGATTAGACGAGAACGAAGTTCGTCTTTGGTAGGAGTTGAGCGAAAAGAAAATTTATTTTCTTTTCCGAAACGACACCCCAAAGATAGCTTACCGCAAGCAAGCGTCGTCCAGTCGCGCGCACCAGACTGTATTTTTCCGCTTGAGTGTTTCTCAAAAAGCATCTCAAAAGGTCCCTTCCATCTGTAAGAGACCTCATTTTTTATCGGAAGCTTCAGAGACTTGTTTCCGGAATTCATCATACTGTAAACATCAAAGATGATACACTCCTAGAGCAAGTATTGTGTAAACAACCATGCCCACCATTAAACCTATTCTGCACCCACCAGTTACAGTGTCTGCCGTAGCGTCCCAATTCTTGGATTATTCCATAAAGGTGATACTTATTTCTCCCCTTTTCTCACCTGTGCAAGATAATAAAGCCCTATCGTGTCAACGATAAAATCAAGCGACAATAATCCAGTCACGCTTGTCTTCGTTGTAAAGAATGTTGCAATCGCGCTAACGATGCCTAAAATCAGTAGAACTCCATAAAGCGTCCCATCACTTTTCTTATCTGCCACTCTCCTCGCCAGCCAGAAATACCACAAATTAAGCACAATCACTACTCCGGCCGCAATACCAAATTTAACCATCTCCTCATTGCCGCCAAGACTTTCCTTAAGACCATTAGTAAGTTCTGGCATAGCAAAACAAATAATCGTTCCAATACCATAAAGCGCAGCCATAATGATATAAATCCAGCTAAACGACCTCATCGTTTCGTATGGCTTCTCTTTTTTTGACATTTTATTACTCCTTTAGCTTATGCTTTAATTATATCCTCCCCCCGATAAAAGTCAAGGCAATTTGAAGGCTCAGGTTTATTATAATCTTGGCTAGCTCTGGTGGAGAACCCTTCAAACTTGTTATGTACCAGTTATTAGTTCGTAGCATCTTTGGCTATCGTAATACTAATAGTTGAAATCGCTTGACTGGAAGTCGATTACCCTATCAACCAAAACATAAGTAGGCCGCCATGCAGGGTTCATAATTACGTAATCAATTACCTTACAGAGTGGTTCGTAAATATTTGGATTTGGCGCACCATTGACAAATAACGCCAAAAATGGTGTTATTTTTATTGTAATACCAATCAACTACGGGGTTTTATTCTTGGTTTCTTTTACTGCTGCCCAATCAGTAATATCGGTGAACCGATCTAGCTCCGTCACTAGACGAACATTATCGCTAAATGTCCGCACGTTTCGGTTGTAAATATAAGTTAAATTAGGCTGATATAACCCTATCGCTGGTACATCATTTACCCAGTATTGCAAAAACGCTTCATATTTTTTGGCTCGCAAAGCTTCATCCAGGGTATCCCGCGCGCCCAGTAACAAATCATCTACCAGCGCATTGCGGTAATTGGATAAATTTAAGCCAGAGGCCGTAGTTTGCGAAGAGTGATAGTATGGCAATAAATCCGGATCCGCCCCGAGTTCTATATCGTAAACCAATATGCTATAACTTCTCTTTGATATTATATTACTGATAAACTCTTGGTTTTCTTCATATTTAGACACATTTACCTCAAACCCCAAATCGCGGAGCTGTTCTGCCAACTTGTCTGCAACGGCGGGCAAATAACCAGCGTTGATAGTGGCTATTTCTAGCCCCATAGCACCATCCCCTAAGTTATCGGCAATTGTAGCTTTAGCCGCTTCACGGTCTTGTCCTGGAATTTCTGGATATCCGGATAAATCAATTTGTGAATCAAGCAAAGGATAATTGAGTGCGGTGGTATCCGGAGCTGCTGCGCGGATTTCTTCCAAATTAATTCCCTGACGAATCGCCGTACGCAAATCTTTATTCTTCA
>CAMKRV010000003.1 GCA_946415265.1 uncultured Candidatus Saccharibacteria bacterium
GCCTTCAAGCACCCGTGACGACACCATATCTGGCACCGTCATATAAGTAAAACCGTGTTCTAGTACTTTAGAAAGCCCATATTGCAAAAGCGCGTTCTCTAGCAAGGCTAGTTCACCTTTCAAATAGTAAAACTTCGTTCCTGCCACCTTTGCGCCACGCTCAAAATCTACCCAATCACGACTCACGGCATAATCTAAATGATCCACGCCCGTTTCATGATTCTCACCCCAGTGTTTGATTTCTACACTATCTTCTTCTCCGCCTAGTGGCACATCGTCAAAAATAATGTTCGGCACGGTCTTAATTAGCGCTTTTAAAGCCCCTTCAGTCTCGCCAAGTTTTGCTTCTTTCTCAGCTAGCTCTATTTTTATTTTCTTCCCCGCCTCAATTAGTTCCGGCTCCGGCTTACCACCCTTCATTTTGGCAGCTATTTCGTTACGTTTTTGTCTAAGTTCTTCTACTTTTGCTAATTCGGTCTTCCTTTTATCATCTATATCCAATATTTCACGTATATTTACTCTATAGCCCTTTTCCTTAGCCGATTTTTCTACAAGTTCTAAATTTTCTCTGATAAATTTCACATCTAACATGCCCTCATTATATCACTATTCCAATAAATCTGCTATAATAGAGAAATGGAAAATGCTTTTACAATCTTACCAATGAGCCAAAATTTTACTCTCGTCCCTGGCGAAACCTACACTGGCTCCATCACCGTAGTTAATCCCGTAAATTCCACGAGCGATTTCGCTTATTCTGTCTCTGTTTCTCCATATAACGTCATTGGCGAAGATTACCAAGCTGATATCTCAAATGTTTCTGCCTACTCCAAAATCACGGATTGGATCACTATCGAAAATCCTACTGGCTCCATCAAACCCAACGAATCTCAAGAAATTAATTTTACTATCAACGTCCCAGCCGATGCTGCAGCCGGAGGCCAATATGCCGCCATTATGGTGTCTTCCGATCCTTCCAAGCAAGAGTCCGAAGGCGTTTCTATTAATAACGTCTTTGCCCTTGGTAGCATTATTTATGCCGACGTAGAAGGCGAAGTCACCCACGAAGGCTCCATTTTGCAAAATAACATCCCAGAATTTTCTACCGTTACGCCAGTAGCCATCAGCGCCCTACTAGATAACCATGGCAATGTTCACGAAAACGCAATTTTCGCTTTAAATGTCACCAATGCTCTTACTGGCGAAAAAATCTTCCCCACCGACGAAGATCAAAACAATCATTTCTCCGAAATAGTCATGCCAGAAACTACCCGATATATCACCCGCAATATAGATAATCTCCCTGCCCTTGGCATAGTAAAGGTAGAGCAAACTATTTACTACAACAACGAAGTTTCTACAGTCAGCAAAAATATTGTCTTGTGTCCCATCTGGTTCTTCTTCTTGGTAGCACTTGTTATTTTCAGTATCATTGGCTTTATTGTAGCCAGTGTCCGCCACCATCGCCGCAAAAAGTCTACCATTTAGCATAAGTTGTATTACAATATAATGGGGGAAGTTGCAACAGGAAACCGCTATCCCATAATACTACCGGACCGTATTTTTCATTAATCCCGCCAGCGCTTTCTCTAAAATGCAACTTTACAAAAAGAGTTGGATGAGCTCACTCCTATATAATAGAAGTCCCATTAAAACCGCTATCTTCTACGGAAGTTGACGGCCAAAGCAGCTCTGGAATCCCCTTTATGGTTTGTGCGGTCCGGCAACGTCAACAACGGTAATCTCAACAATCCAGGCTCTGAAGCGAACTACTGGTCTAGTACGGTCAACAGCAGCAACAACGCCTACAACCTAAACTTCACGGCTACTAACGTTAACCCGGCCAACAACAACAACAGGAACAACGGGAGGTCTGTGCGCTGCGTAGCGCGCTGATATTAGTTTCCTCTCTCCTCTCTTCTCCGCAACTCTTTTCTCCCCCACTATTTTTCAAAAACCCAACCATTCGCATCGAACACCTCTTTTTTTAATTTATTCGCATCTAAATGCATCATAATTCCCAAGTATGACACTATACTATCAGTATCTTTATACCCATACATTAACCCGACAGAAGCCAATCGAAATTTTTTTTGCAACCTATCACTCGGATATAAACAATGCGGATACACTCTTGCACCCAAAAAACTCATTCCTCTTTTCACTTCTTGATAGTATCGCTTCTGCTTATGTAAAGTTAATCCAAGTTTTGCATTTAAAAAATATTCTATTCTTGGTATATCACTTTTTAATTTTTCATATTCTTCTTCTGGCACCATAATAAAAAAATCATCCACATATCGTCCATAGTTCTTATATCCCAAATTATAAAAAACGAATCTATCTAATTGATCCAAATAAATATTTGACACCAACTGCGAAGTAAGATTGCCAATTACTATACCTTGCCCTGGCGGCTGTCCAAAAAGACTCTTCTTTGGAGGCAATACTCCAGGACTCCAATTTACTACCGGTCCACGCTTCCACGCTTTGCTTACCGGATCATCAAAAAGTACTCTTCGCCACAAAAAATCACAAATTTTATACATCTGGTATCCCATCCGATCGTTCATTACGTCTTTAAATTGCTGCTTCAGCCCCCAACTCACGCGCTCATATAATTTCTCACGCGGCAAACTCATAAAATAGCCCCTTATATCTAGTTTTACAATGTATGCTTTTTTTGCATAATTATTAGTGACTTTTTGCATAAATTTTTGTGCACGTCTCATACCAAAAAGCGTCCCTTTTCCAACTCTACATGAATAAGAATCATAAAGGAATCTTCTATCCCACCATCCCGCCTGCATATTGTAAAGAAAATGGTGCACTACCCTATCCCGAAACGGCGCCGCAAAAATTTCCCTTACCATCGGATCAAATATTACAAACGATACACTAGCACTTGGTTCATAACGATATTCCAATATCGAATCTCGTAAATTCACTAAATTTTTTAGCCAATGAAGCTCAAAGCTATGCTCATCGCACGTCTTGATCTTACCTTTCCTAGCTTCCGTAAATGCCGCCGTCAGCTCTTCCAGCAGCCACTGGCGCAATCCATCTCGATAAATCCTATCTACCTTATTTTCTGGATCGATCGGTTCCACGTTTTATTTGTCTATCTATTCTTTTCTCTATATCCAGTACATTTTCGCCCACCTTCATACAATTTTCTCTAGTCCATAATTTCAATCCTGCTACTATTTGCAATTCTATCAATAGCTGATGTATCGTCTGTCGCATTTCGCGCCAATATGGCAATAAATCTTCTGGTCTGCTCCTCCCACACTCTGCCATTTTATAGTATATTCGAATCACCTCATCCATTATATTTACCATCCGCTCGCCATTGGTAGCACTAGAAAGTTTATCCATTCTCCGATAGCATATTCTATGTAGTCTAGTTGATACTTCTATTAATTTTTGATACAATGCCGGATCAATAAAGTCCACTTTTACGATGCTGTTTACTGCAAGTTGCCTAATACTCTCCTCATTTTTAATTCTGTCCAATTCTTCTTCAGTTAAAGCTTTTTTTAACTCAAAAATCATACACTTATCTTTTATCTGCTCCTTTTTATACAGTCCCACTTTTTCCAACCTACTTCTTACCACATCAAATCCTCGTGTCCGTATCCTGCCTATATCGTACTGAATATAAAAACTATCAAAATCATCCGTCATTGTCACCGGCACTCCTAGTGGTAAACACACCATATATTTATACATTAGTGCCGAATGTTCACTCATCTCACACCATCCCATTTCCCCATCACATGGAATTACCAAAATATACTTTCTATTGTTCGATTCAAACTTTATCGCTCTACGTTTGAGCCTATCGTATTCTTTTCTTTCTATTCTACCAATTTCTTCAAAACTTCTATTTTTAGTTTTATTTTTTTCATCCACTTTCATGGTCATATCATAACCATTATAGCACCATTTTCCTATTCATCGGTCTCGACAAAAAGAGTTGCGGAGAAGAGAGGAGAGAGGAAACTAATATCAGCGCGCTACGCAGCGCACAGACCACCCGTAGCCCCTGCCGTAGCTGCCGGCCGGGTTAACGTTAGTAGCCGTGAAGTATAGGTAGTAGGCGTTGTAGCTGCTGTTGACCGTACTAGACCAGTAGTACGCTTCAGAGCCTGGATTGAAGAGATTACCGAAGTTGACGAAGCCGGACCGCACAAACCATAAAGGGGATTCTATTAGTTTTTTATCATTATTAGTAATACCGTCGTTATAAAGACCGTTGACTCTGGCAAATTCACTAGTAGAATTTACTACGTTACCCTTGTATGAGATAGTGGGTAGTCTCCAGCCTTTAGGACAGATAGAGTTCTGTGGGTTCCTATTGATAGCATCTGGATCACTAGTACTACCATAAGTAGAGTTTGTTAGACTACTGCTATCGTCACTAGCTATTGCTGCAGACCAGTTGTAATAATTACCTACAGATAGATGTCTATTAGCATTAGTTCTATCTTGAGTGAAGTGCGTACAGCCGGCACTCGCGTTAAGATAATTGCAGTTTGGCGTGCTATCATCACCATCCCAGTACCATTCACCAGGATCTAGAGAGTAAGCTACATTATAAGAGTTAGCCCAGTTAGTACCAGTCCCGGTAGCGGAATGCTTGGTGGTATTCTGTGGTGTCCAAGAAATCACATTGTTTGTAGCATCATAAGAATAGTCTTTACCGTATGCTCCAGCCATAGAGTTATCGTTAAGATCGGTATCATTAGATGTTAAAGCGGTATCTGGAGATAAATCTAGGTCTAGATTCTGCGTCATCCAACAATGTCCATCCTTCAGTTTAGTCACCCAGTACAGTTTATTGTCTCTAGTGTCCACCAAACGAATAGAGTTATTTTCATCAACCGAAGTTGCAGAGGAGCAAATACTATTCTCCATATCCTGCATCTTGTAAAACTGTCCGCTATCCCCAGTCACCGGATCGGTTACTGTTATTTTCTGTTTTCCTGCCAAGGCAAAGGCATTCTCTAAAGTCGCAGTAGGTTGGGCGGCGGTAGATGGGTGAAGCATCACATATTTCACCTGTCCACTATATGTAGCGGCAGGCTGAGTGCTTATTGTATATACCGCATAAGTAGTATTGAAAGCCGAGTCCACACCAGTAGCCGTTCCGGCACCCAAAGATGCTACCTTAGTCCACTGGTTCGGGACACTAGTATAATCCGTATATTCAGATACGATGCTAGGAGTATAATCACCAGTCCCGCTAGCAGTCAGCTTCATCGCCCAACTAGACGTACTGCCGCCGGCCGCTGCATCCCCAGTCTGAATATCAGACGCAGAACCCAACGTAGAAGCCAGAACATTAGATCCTTCAGTACCACCAGTAGAGCCAATCGCATAAACCACATAGCCATTTTTATCATTACATGACGTATTAATCTTCGTTGCGCCAATATTTTCTATCCTCTGTCCGCTTACTATAGAAGTCGTATGTGCAGACGTCAAAGTTCCAATCATGGTACAAGAAACAGGGATACGAACACTAACATTATCCAAAGCAGAATTATTCAACGCATACACACAAGAATTGGCTAAACACGCACCGACAAGACTAGTCACGCCAACAAGCCCAGTCGCAATAATCCCCTTACTCATACCTCTCATCTTTGCTAATCCCCGTTTACTTTCATGGTTATTTACTTTATTCTACCACACTTTTTCGTTTTGTAGCAAGACTTTTATGTTTATTTTTTTGCAATTTAGCTAAAAATTTCGTTATACATTTTCCGCCAATCAGATAAATGCAAATCCCCTGGCCGCGCATCAATATCTATCCCCAGTTTCGTAAATATAGGCGTCAATTCTTCTTTAGATTTTAGTCCCGCCAAATTATGTATCAGTTTCTTCCGCGGCGCACTAAAACCTTGCCGTACTAGCCTAAACACTTCTTCTTTTACTACCGCTTCATGTGGCTGCAAAACTATCACCTGACTATCTACCTTTGGCGGCGGCGTAAATTCTGCTCGCCCCACTACCGGCCCCAGCTCCGCATCGGCATAATTTTTCACAAAAAGACTCAGCATTGTCTCCCTACTACTCACAATTCTTTCCGCTACTTCTTTTTGAATTAATAACGCTATTCGTTCTGGCCGATTTTTCATCTTCAATAATTTCTCTATAATCAGACTAGTAATATAATACGGTATATTTCCGGCCACACTATATGGCTGTGGCAAATCATCAAAATCACAATCCAAAATATCCGCATTTATTACTTCTAAATTTTTACCTGGAAAAGATTTCGGCAAATTTTCCGCTAAATTTTTATCATATTCTACCGCTATCACCCTATTAAAGCGTTTTAGTAGACTACTCGTCAAAGTTCCAAGTCCCGGCCCAATCTCCACTACTAACGCAGATTTTTCGGAAGAAACGGACGCGCTACCTTCAGGCTCACCCCCCACCGCTAAATCAGCAATTTCGTCCAAGATCGCCCGGTTTTTTAACCAATGCTGTCCTAAAAATTTTTTATTCTTCATCCCCATAATCTAATACCAGCCGTGCGCATACCAGAAATTAATCGCCTCTTGCCAACCACCATAACGACTCACATATCCAGACATCCATCTAATCTGTGTTACTGGATTCGTTTCCCAATCTGCCCCTGCTGCAGCCATTTTGCTACCAGGCAAAGCTTGCGGAATACCATACGCACCAGACGGATTCGCCGCATCTACCCTACAACCACTTTCATGATAAATCAGATCTAGTGCTGCAGATAAATCCGCCTCACTTACACCTGCTTGCCGCGCCCAACTTGCACAAGTCTCCCACTCTGGCGGAATAGACTTCTTTGCCCCCACCGCCACAATTCTATCCACTGGTGCTTTTATAATCTCCCCAGAAACAAGTTCCCTAAATACCTCCACATTATCTACATATAATATATTATATGTAACTCTTTTTTGCCCAACTTCACCCAGCTGCCGCACCTCACTCTTGCCCTTTTCCATGCTAGCATCTTTTTCTTCACGTTCTCCAAAAGGGATCTCTTCATCTATTGTCAACGTCCTGCCACCATTGCGTGTAATCTCATATACACTCGCTACACCTGTTTCCAAAAAATCTTTATTGGGCACAAAATCTATCTCATCACCGTCATACACCGTAATTCCAGCCTGACCAGCAATCGTTTTAGTATCATAACTCGCCGTCATTAGGTATTTAGTAATCTTACCATCCTTTACTATCACTGGCCGCGCCCTATATATATTAATAAAGAAATTATCCGCGTTTATCTCGGTATCTAAGCCAGGCTCCACTATGTCACCAGTGTTTATTACGATATTTGCCCGCTCTATAGCCTCTTTTACGGTTTTAGCCTCAGTTTTTACCGTCAATTTATTTTCTTCATCATAAAAAGTAACGAATTTAGCGCCCTCAGTTATATATGTATTCGTAGATTCGTCACCCTCAGCAGAAGCATTCCTTACCGTCACCCCCGCAACCACTGCAAAAATAATCACTAAAGAAATAGCTATCACAAAACCAAAAGCTTGCTCGATTTTACGCGAAAGCCTCATACCCTAATTATATCACACTTATGCCAAAAAGTCCACCCCTATTAATAAAAACCTGTGCGAGGGCAGGTTTTTAAACAATTTTCTAGGTGGTGACAAAACATCTATTTTAGCCAAAACAGCTCTACACTCTCCACCCTGTTACTAAACATCTCCCAAATATTTAGTTTTACTAGGCTCAGGCCGCTTTCAACGTCGGATTTGGTCCAAACCTGATTTTATTTTAGCATAGGCAAAATACCTGTCAACCTTGTTTTTTCAAATTATTTATGGTTTAATTTATTCGCAATTTTAGCTATTTTACAGAGGTAATTTTCAAAAACCGAACACTTTCTACTTGACATTTTTAAGTATTATTGCTTAATTCAGGATTATATTTTCCATTTATATAAAGCAAACCCGAGAAATTTTTTCTAAATTTTAGAAAAATCGACGAGCAAACCCCCATCCGGCGTGAGACAAGCGATTTTTCGTTAAGAAATTTGGAAAAATTATTCCCGGCGTACAGCGTAGGCGCAAACGGAAATTGCAATCCTGGATCACATCATTATGCTATACTATACATATGAACTGGAGGAAATGGTTAGACGAATTTGTCTTAGCTGGCAAAGGTATTCTGCTCGCCACCAAAGAAAAACGTTTTTGGTATGGTTTTATTCCAGCATTTTTGTTCTTTGGTTTCTTGATGAACCTACTCTCTGGTGGATTCGCCAAATTCGAGCTCATGTCTGCTCTAGGTTTTCCTGGTAGCCTAAAAATTATCGCTGATTGTTTTATCGCGATTTTTGGCATCAACCAGCCTTTTTTAGATTGGCTACCCATCTTCGCTATTTCTATCCTACAAGGCATTTTAATCGGCTTGATCGTTTTACTCTGGAACAAGAAAAAAGAACAAAATTCCGCCAATCTAGAAAAAGCCGGCATTATTACTGGTCTAATTGCTCTAGGCGCCGGCTGTCCTACTTGCGGCACCACTTTACTTACTCCGCTTATTGGAGCAATCTTCTCCACTGGCGGCCTAGCCATTACTGGCGCAATTTCCACCATTATCACTTGGCTCGCCATCGTCATCGCCATTTTATCCCTCAAGCGCCTAGGTGAAGAAACCTATGTTACAATAATTAATGAAAAATATCTCGCCAAGAAAGCGAAAAAGGAGCAAAGTGAAAAAAGCATTTAGAATATTTGGCATCTTAGCTATTATTGTGGTAATTATTGCCGCAATCGCAGCCAGCATGAACACCGCTCCATCCAATGCCGATAGGGTATGGGATGAACAAATGACTATCGGTAATATGGATGCTAAAAACTATTTTATTGTTTATTCTGATTTAGTTTGCCCATATTGTATCGCCTTTGAAAACGCCATCGTAGAACACGAAGAAGAATTTCAAAAATATCTAGCAGAAAACGATATATTATTTGAAGTTCGGCTTTCCGATTTTCTTTACGAATACGGTGAATCTAATCCTATTCACTCACGTTATTCTGCTCTTGGCGCTTACTGTGCTAAAAAGGAAAATAAGTTCTGGGACTATTATAACTTGGCAGTCTCCAGTATCTGGAACGATTATTTCAAAGTCTCCGGCAAATCTGCTTTTTCTAAATTATCTGGCATCGGCAAAGAATATTGGATTGATATCGGCAAACAAGTTGGCCTCGGCGAAGATTTCGAAAATTGCGTCAAAAACGAAGACACTCTAGACGAAATCAAAACCAATGCCGCCAAAACTTCCAAACTTGCTCGAGGTATGCCATATTTTAAGTTTAACGATTACACCAGCTCCGGCTTCGATCTCTCTTGGGATTATCAATATGTACTAATGTATTTCCAAGCCGGATTAGAGAGTAAAAAATAAAAATCTAACACATCATTCGTCATCATCTAAAAAACATAATTTTGCAAGTTCTTAAATGAGTGACACCAATACCCCAACGCAGCGGCATTCCGGAGCGCGGCAGCGCGAGGGTTAGTGCTGTCCGCCCGTGGCGACGGGCCGGACAGACACGGCCGCAAGTGGGGCATGGCGGCACAACCCATTTACTCACCAAATATTTTTTCGTTTTTAATACTCTCCGGCAGATAGTTCTTATCCAAATGAAATCCAGCCTCCCATTTTTGCCCTTTCCCGTATCCCAAATCTTTCATCAGCTTGGTCGGCGCATTTCTTAACCAAATCGGTACTGGCTCATTAGGCGATTTACGCGCTAAATCTAGGGCTTTATACCACGCATCCGTCGTAGCTCGTGATTTCTTAGACTTCGCTAACGCCACTGCCGTATGCGCCAACATTAGCCCAGATTCCGGCATCCCCACCCTTTCCACAGCCTGAAAACAGGCCGTAGCTAGACTCAATGCCCCATTCCCCGCCAATCCTATATCTTCTGAAGCAAATATCACCATTCGCCGTGCAATAAATTTCGGATCTTCCCCCGCCTGCACCATCCGCGCCAAATAATACAATGTTGCGTCCACATCACTACCCCGCATCGACTTAATAAACGCCGAAATTGTATCATAATGTTTGTCACCTTTTTTATCATACCCCGGCATCTTGCGCCCAGCCGCTTCTAGCACTATCTTATCATCCACTTTCTCCGCTAAAGACAGCGCCAATTCCAAATCCCCTAGCGCCGACCTAGCATCACCACCAGACAATTCTGCCAACAAATCTATTGCTTTTTTCGTCACCCGTTTTGTAGCTTTTTCTGCCTTTATCGCTCGTTTCAGTACTTCCAAAATTGCTTCTTTACTTAGCGGTGCCACTACCACCACGCGCGATCTACTAAGTAGCGGCGATATCACTTCAAAAGATGGGTTCTCTGTAGTGGCCCCAATCAACGTAATTAGCCCAGATTCCACATGTGGCAAAAACGCATCTTGTTGCGCCTTATTGAACCTATGAATTTCATCTACGAACAAAATCGTTCGTGTACCCAAGTTCCAATTCACCCTCGCGCGTGCCACCACTTCTTCCACGTCTTTTTTACCAGCCGTCACCGCCGAGATCTCCACAAAATCCGCCTTAAATTCGCTAGCGAGTATTCGTGCCAAAGTAGTTTTTCCCGTACCTGGTGGCCCCCAAAAAATCAGATTCACCGGCTCACCCTTTTTCACAATTTCCGTCAAAATTTTACCATCGCCCACAATCTCTTCTTGCCCCAACACATCAGATAGTTTCTTGGGGCGCATCCGCTCCGCTAATGGTACTCTATTCATATCTAATATTATATAATATTTTCGCAATTTTTGAATTTTTATGGTAAAATTAAGCTAACATTAACACTAAAGGAGTTATAAAAAATGTCCGATTACGAGGCATATCAACTATTCAATAGCGTAAGCAATAACAGCTCTTACACTTCAGCCGCAACAGGCGCCAGCATCTGGGGTATCATCGCCTTAGTACTCGCCATTGTCGGCGGTATCTTGGTTTATTTCCTCTTCGTCAAAGCAAAAACAGAACCAAAAGGCAAATTTGCTAAATGGCTCAAAGATTTTCTATCTTTCAAAATTATGTGGATTGAACCAATCCTCAAAGTTGTTTACTATGTTGCAACCATCTTCACGGTGCTTTATTCCTTCACTTTCCTAGCGCTCGGTGGCTATGGCTTCTTAATGTTCTTAATGTGCCTAGTACTTGGTCCAATCATCATCCGCATCTTTTATGAGGCAACCATGATGTTCATCATGATTTGGCGAAACACCAGAGACATTGCCGAGAATACCAAAAAGAAATAAACCATACCAACATCACAAAATCTCCCCAACAGGGGAGATTTTTCTTTACCAAAAACTCAAATATGTGATATAATATACATACGGTTCTGTAGCTCAGTTGGTAGAGCAGAGGCCTGAAGAGCCTTGTGTCACTGGTTCAAGTCCAGTCGGAACCACCACTTTAAAAAGTGGGTCGGTAGCTCAGCTGGTTAGAGCACGGGCCTTTTAAGCCCGGTGTCGAGGGTTCGAGCCCCTCCCGACTCACCAATTTTTATGGGCGGTTAGCTCAGTTGGCTAGAGCGCGTCTTTGACGTAGACGAGGTCACAGGTTCGACTCCTGTATCGCCCACCATTGACAAAATATATAAAGTATGATATAATGAAAATATAAGGCTCTACAGCCTATTTTTTATTCCTATATGATATAATTAAAGTACTATGAAAAAATTAAATACTTCCCCAATTTCTGGCATGCAAGAGCTTTTGCCCGAAAAGCAGGCCATTTTTAACAACCTTAAAAATAAAATTGCCGAAGTATATCATAATCATGGCTATCTAGATATCGAAACTCCATCCATTGAACGTACCGAAATACTCCTCGCCAAAGCCGGCGGCGACACCGAAAAACAAATTTACAAAGTCATCAAAACCACTGAAGCCGCCGAAGATTCCGATCAAGCTCTTCGTTTCGATCACACCGTACCACTCGCTCGCTATGTCGTAGAACATGAGAATAATCTAGCTTTCCCTTTCAAAGTTTCACAAATCGGCCCTAATTTTCGCGGCGAACGTGCCCAAAAAGGCCGCTTCCGCGAGTTTTATCAATGCGACATAGATGTTATTGGTCGCGGCAATATCTCCATTTCCTACGATGCCGATGTTATCTCTACTTTACTCCAAACTTTCAAAAGTTTTGGCCTCAAAACTCCAGTTCTTGCTCGCATCAATAACCGCAAAATTCTCACCGGCCTGCTAGAAGCCCTAGATCTCACCACATATTCTACCGATATTTACAGCATCATCGATCACTCCGAAAAGGTTCCGGTCGAAAAAACTACCGAAAATCTCGCCGAAATTGGTCTTTCCGAGGAAGACATCAAAAAAATTCTCGCTTTCATCAATCTCCACGGCGAACGTTCTTTCGTTGTCAAAAATCTTGGCAATCTCGGTATTGATAATTCTACCTTTACCGAAGGCGTCTCCGAATTAGACCAAGTCCTCTATCTTTTAGAAACTATGGGGCTCAAAGATCAAATCATTGCCGATATGAAAATCGTCCGTGGGTTAGATTACTACACTGGCACCGTTTTCGAATTCATCTTGCCAGAACACAAATCCATTGGCTCCGTCTGTGGTGGTGGCCGTTACGAAAACCTCACTGGCTATTTCACCGACCAAAAATTCCCCGGCGTCGGCGGTTCCATCGGACTTACTCGCTTATTCTATGTCCTAAACGAAGAGCAGCTCCTACCAGAACAGTCCACTAATCCTATAGATTATGCCATCATCCCCATTTCAGAAAACGAATTAGATTTTTCTTTCCAAATAGCCAACAAACTTCGTGGTAGAGGTAGTTCCGTCACTGTAGTCCTTACCGATAAAAAGCTCGGCGATAAACTCACCTATGCCGCCAAGCTTGCCAAAAACGGCATAGTTATTGGCGAATCCGAAACATCTTCAAATCAGCTCCAAGTCAAAGATTTCACCACCGGCGAGACTACCGATCTCAATTTAGATGCGTAATCATTTACTTTCTCAACATTTTCTCAAATCTCCCCGTCTAGCGTTAATTTTAATCGGCCACTCCAATCTTAAAAAACGCGACACCGTAATAGAAATCGGCGCTGGCTCCGGTGTTATCACTAGCGCCCTTGCCCACCGCGTACATCATGTTATCGCCATCGAGCCAGATCATACCACCGCCGAAAAACTTCGTGCCAATCTCAAAAAGCGCGGCATAGAAAATGTCGAAATCATAGAACAAGATTTTCTAGACTATACCTTGCCTACTAGCGCTTACAAAGTTTTCAGCAATCCCCCTTTCCACCTTAGCTCCAAAATCATCCACAAACTAATCGAAACAAACAATCCGCCAGAATCATTTTATCTCATACTTCAAAAACAATTTGCCTTAAAACTCTTAAACACCGACCGTCACTACACTTCCCAGCTTGGCTTGCAGCTCATCCAAAATTACCAAACCAAAATCCGTTTGCCATTAAAACCTACCGATTTCACTCCACCGCCAGCCGTACCTACTGTATTTTTTGAAGCCAAAAGAATCAAGCAAGATTAATCTTCATCCAAAAACGCACCACTCTGCCGCGACCACAGTTTTTGATATTCACCACCCCGCGCCAGTAGCTCCGCATGCGTACCTTGCTCTACAATTTTTCCATCATTTAATACTACGATTTTATCTAGCCCTGCAATTGTAGATAATCTATGCGCCACCACTATAGAAGTTCGCCCTTTCATCAAATTATTTAGCGCTTCTTGTATCAAAGCCTCACTTTCCGAATCCAGCGCCGAAGTCGCTTCGTCTAGCACCAATATTGGCGCATCTTTCAGTATAGCCCGCGCTATTGCGATTCTCTGCCTCTGCCCGCCAGAAAGTTTTACACCTCGCTCTCCCACCATCGTCTCATAGCCATCTGGTAGTTTCTTAATAAATTCATCCGCATTAGCCAGCTTCGCTGCCTTCAATACTTCTTCCTTACTTGCGCCCGGCCTACCATAGGCAATGTTATCAAATACTGTCCTATGGAACAACGAAGATTCCTGTGGCACATAAGCTATCGCTTCGCGCAAACTCTGCTGTGTTACATCCCTGATATCTTGCCCATCTATATATATCGCACCAGCCGTCACATCCGCAAATCTAAGCAGCAGCTTCGTCAAAGTCGTTTTGCCAGATCCACTCACTCCCACTAATCCCACTCTATCTCCAGCCGATATCTTCAAATCAAAATTCTCAAATAATTTTTCTTTTTGCTCCTCATGACGGAAAGAAATATGACTAAAATCAATCGTCGCATCCTCCACTACCAAAGGCCTATCAGTCTTATCATCTACAATATATGGCATATCCAATATTTCCACCATTTCTTTCGCATCGCCAAATGATTGATTCACATTTCTCAATATATGATTCATAGTCCATACATTAGACAGCAGGGAGTTAGACAAAGAATACAAAAACACTATATTGGCAATCGTAAGCCCAAACAGATCACGACTCATCACAATCAAAACCAAAAGCCCCGCAAAAGTTATCATGTTTATTATATTCATTGAAAAATTTCTTAACATTGAAACTTTAGCTAAGTGATATGTAGCTTTTTTAGTGCGATTCGTAGTTTCGGCAAATCTTCTTCCTTCATACCTCTCTCTAGCATACGATTTTACCGAAATCTCATTTGTAATAGAATCCGCCAACTGCCCAGTCTGCTTATTTTCTGCCTCCGCCAGTTTCTCTTCGGCATCCCCCGTTTTACGATATGTCGCAATAGAAACAGTCATATATACTGCTGCATATATCGCTAAAATTCCCGCAAACGGCAAACATACCGCCGCCGCTACACCAACGGAATAAATCACCGTCAATAATAACGGGTACAGATCCCAAACAAACCCAGACTTTAACCGTATAAATGCGTTCGGCAATTTATTAGCCTGCGAAGTAAGTGACCCAGAGAAACGATTACTATGGAACGTCATGGATTGGTTTATCACCGCGTTAAATGCAAGCTGCGACAAATACTCACCACATCTAGCATCCAGCGACCAATCCAGCCAATCTATTGCTCGTATCACAAACAAATTATTTATGCCTGCCGATACAATAGTGAGCGCCAGTATTCCGGCATAGTTCGCGATTTCAAAATCCCCACCAGATAATCTACCAATAATCTCAGAAGTACCGTACGGCACCACTACATTTGATACAAAAATCCATGCTGGCACCAAAAGTAACACCAAAATTGTGCGTATCTTACATTGCATCAATGCTTTCCAAAAATAATACAGCGTTCGCTTTGTTGCATTGTATTTCTTCTTTTTACCTTCTGCCATATTTATACTATACCATAATTTTCCATTTTGCCAAAATCATTTTCTGATATTTTTATGTATTTTCCACACAAACCAAAAGCTGCATGATATAATAAAAATGTTACAAGTTGACGGTTTTATAAACCAGCAGTTTTTATTATAGAAACTGATTTAATCACTAATGGCATCGTAAGGTAGCCACGGTTAAATTAGTTTCTACTGGTTCAAATCGTCAGCTTGTAACACCCTTGCGGTGCCATTTTTTGTAAATACGCCTTTTCTAAACAAATATGGCACCGCAACCGAATAAAACCCTAAGCGAGGTAAGAGGATGCGGAATCACAAAAATAATATAACTTCTAGTGCTAGAAACATAACATTGAATTTACAAAACATAACACCCCATTTTACAGGGAAAGAAAAAATCATAACATTAGGTTTAATAATCATAATGTTAAGTTTTGCAAACATAATAAATACTTCCGCATTAAATTATCAGAGTACTGCAGATATTAAGTTTACCTTCAACCCTACCCTTTCTATTAACATCTCGCCTTCAAATTTAATCATAGATAATCTCGTACCAGATACTACGGCAGATAGTAATATAATAAATGTTTCCGTAGCTACTAATGCATCTCATGGTTATACCTTATCTGCTACAGTAGGTGATAATTTACATAATAATAGTAATTTAGCTCATACTAATGGAACTAATGCATTTAGCAGTATAGCCACAAATAGTAGTTTACCTAGTTTAACCACAAACAATACTTGGGGCTATAGCTATAAACGCTCAAATGATACTAATTGGAATAATTATTCTGGCCTATCTAACGAAACCAGTAAAACTCTAGTTAGTACAGATAACCAAACAGCTAAACCCATAGACTTTAAAATTGCAGCCAAAGCTAGTAATACTCAACCAAGTGGTGCTTATACTAATACTATTAACTTTATCGCTATATCTAAGCCAATACCAAAAACTATAGAAGATATAGTTTATATGCAAACCTTTAGTGAATTAGCAGAAACAGACTTACAAAGCGTTAAAGACTCTATGGTAGAAGAGCATACCTATACCTTAAAAGACGCAAGAGATGAACAAGACTACACTATAGCTAAACTAAAAAACGGCAAAATCTGGATGACTAAGAACTTAAACCTAGCTGGTGGTATAGTAATCACTTCAGAACTCTCCGACGTCCCAGCAAACTATACCCTCCCTACTGCCAATGGCTTCCAGGAAGGTAACAGGCTCCCAGAATCTTCACAGACTGGGTTTAGTGATAATGTGATAGCCTATGTTTATAATACAGGCAACAACACAGATAACTGTGCTAGTCCTGGTTGTTATAGTTATTATTCTTGGCACGCAGCTACGGCTGGATCTGGGGTAAACATTGCCACGGCCAATACTGATGCGCCCTATTCTATTTGTCCGAAAGGGTGGCGGTTGCCAAGTTACAACATCTTTAGTAACTTTATTTCAGTGTATAGTAATTTTTATGCCGAAGCTGGCCCAGGCACTATTCCAAATTTTCTACTAGCCGGTTACGACGATATGGGATCAACAGGTGGCCTAAATACTACCGGTCGTTATTGGTTTTCTACAGTAATAAAATCCAACGAGCTCCGGCCTTCTCACGCATTTTTCAATACTACACTAGTACGGATAGATGCAGGACAAAAAAGATATGGCTATTCCGTTCGTTGCCTCGTCAAATAGGTTTTAACGGTGGTTATATATGTTTTTATCTCCAACAACCAGATTATTGAGCAAAATAGAGTTTTACTTAGTTATGATATAATTATCCTATGAACAATCTAGAAAATATTGTAAGTTTATGTAAACGCCGCGGATTTATCTTCCCTGGCTCAGACGTTTACGGCGGTATGGCCGGCACCTGGGACTATGGCCCGCTCGGCGTCATGCTCAAGAAAAAAATCATGGATGCTTGGTGGAATTACTTCGTAGAACAACGCGATGATATATATGGCGTAGATGCCGCCATCTTGATGAACCCCAAAACATGGGCTGCCTCTGGCCATTTAGCTACTTTCTCCGACCCACTCGTAGAATGTAAAGAATGTAAATCTCGCTTCCGCGCCGACAAAATCGCCGATGGTATTAGCGAATCCGTCACTACCGAAGAATTTTTGGCTACCCATACCAAATGCCCAGTTTGCGGCAAAGAAAATTGGGGACCAATCCGTAAATTCAACATGATGTTTGCTACCCACGTGGGCGCCGTTTTACCGGAAGATAATACCGAAAACGCCGAACTAGCCGCCAAATCCACCGCCTATCTTCGTCCCGAAACCGCCCAAGGTATTTTTACTAATTATAAAAACGTAGTAGATACTATTTATCCTAGTTTACCTTTTGGCATTGCCCAGCAAGGTAAAGCTTTCCGTAATGAAATCTCCCCACGTGATTTTATCTTGCGCGACCGTGAATGTACGCAAATGGAGATTGAATATTTCGTTCATCCAGATACCTGGGAAGAAAACTTTGAGAAGATGCGCTCTGCACAACACAATTTCTTAGAAAATATCGTAGGTTTACCACAGGACAAACTCCACGAATATGAAGTCCCCGCCGCCGATCGCGCCCACTATAGCAAACGCACCATAGATCTCATGTTTGATTACCCGAACGGCGAAGAAGAACTCATGGGCCTAGCCTACCGTACAGATTTCGACCTAGCTAACATCCAGCGCGAATCCGGCAAGTCCATGGAATACCGCGACAAAGTTACTGGCGAAACATTCATTCCACACGTGATAGAACCGTCCATCGGTGTAGAACGTTTATTCTTGGCTATACTCTCTAACGCCTATACTGAAGAAAAAGTTGCCGACAAAGACGAAACACGTATCGTATTAAAACTCCCAGAGAACTTAGCACCATACAAATTCTGCGTTTCCCCACTGCTCAAAAACAAACCAGAGCTCGTAACCAAAGCCAAAGAGGTCTACGATAAATTACGTGCCAAGTATAGCAACGTTACCTGGGACGATTCAGGCAATATCGGCAAACGCTATCGCAAGCAAGACGAAATCGGCACGCCAAAATGCGTAGTTATAGATTTTGACACTCTAGAAGACGACACCGTCACCGTACGCGATCGCGATACCACTGAACAAATCAGAGTAAACATTGCCGAGCTCTAACCCCTTATGCTATAATTAGGCCATAATAAGGAGATATTATGGCTGAAAAAGCTAAGAAAAACAACAAAAATCTAATTATTGGTATTTGTGCGTGTGTACTCATTATCGCCGTAGTAATAGTTGCGGTTATTTTTGCCACCAGAAACACTCTAAATGATTCTTATTTTGTATCCGATGGCAGCAAGTATGTCCTCACTGTAGATAGAGACATGCTAGAAACCGAAAATAAAGAAAACTCGCCAATCAAGACACATGTAGTTTACTATTATTCTGGCGACGCCATCACAGGCGTAACCACCTATATGGAATTTGCCGATGACGCCACCGCCAAAGCCGCATTAGATTTATACAAAAATGCCGACCAAACCGGTGTTAAATCTCTTAAAACTGACGGTAAATATCTAGTAGTAGAAATGACAGAAGATCAATACAAAGACATCACCACTTCCGACGTAAAACAGCAAATAGAATTTATGGAAATGCTGAAAAAATCAGGCGCCAATAATTCAGACAACACAAACGAAGAAACTACAGAAACCGACAACACTACCAATGAAACAAAATAAAGCCTAGCTCTCCATAAAATATCCCCGCCAGACAGCGGGGATATTTTATACCTTGTTAGATTTCCTATTTAGTAGGTTCTTCCATTGCTTTCTTGGCAGCATCAATCGTCTCCGACACCACAGAACGAACTTGCTCCACTGCATCCTCTACACCTTTTCTGAATTTTACATCTGGGTGCGCTTCTAGAAAACGTTCAATCGAAGCTTTAATCACTGCTTTAGCTTCTTTTACGCCTTCAAAAGCCTTCACTTTAGTAGTACCAGGCTTCTTCAAATCTTTATAGTGATTGAAATGGAACTCGATTTGATTAATTAGTTGCTTCGGCAAATCTTCCAATTTTTGATATTTGTCGCCATTGTTGCGATCATCTGCTGGCACACAAATAATCTTATCATCCACTTCGCCGTCATCCACGAATTTCATTACACCAAGAATCTTAGCCTTCATCCAGATGCCCGTAGTAAGTGGCTGATCGGTAATCATTAATACATCTAGTTCATCGCCATCTTCATCAATAGTTTGTGGAATAAAACCATAGTTGCAAGGCTTTGCAAAAGCCATAGGCTCCACGCGATCCAACATAAAGCAAGCATGCTCACGATCCCACTCAATCTTGTGGTTAGAACCCGTTGGGATTTCAATCACCACATTCAACTCGCCTTTTTCGTAGTCACCGGGTGTCAAAACTTTGTTAAAATCTGCCATTTTGTCTCCTTTGTTTATTACCTATATTATATCATATAGCTATTAAACTCTACTCGCCATCTTTGTAAAACTTACTATCTTTTGCAACATTTCCGGAGTAATTTTTACCCGTTTCACTACATTTAAATCTGTAGTCAAAAGTAATCTAAGCATTTTTATCTCATTTGCGCCAAATTCGCCGCTATCGTGTAACACAAAAGAATTTTCTCCAGTATTCCAAAAATATCTCAATTCTGGGTTTAATTTTTTACCATCCACATCACGATAAAGATTTATCTCTTCGCCGGCAGCCTTCCCTAGCCTCATCAAAAACCAACTCTCTGTCAGTTCGTCGTCATCACCCATGTCAAGCGACGCAAGGCTTTGATTAATAATTTCAAAATATTCTGAATTATCCGAATTCTCAGCCACCCGACTTATTTTCTTTAACATCATCGCAGCAAGTTCCATTTTTGTAAAATTTTTTATTATATTACCATGATATTTTTGCATTTTTACACTCGTAATCACACCAAACTCCCCACGCCCTAAGTGAATATTATAATTAGATAGTGTAAACATTTCTATTCCACCCGCCAGCTTAGATTTTTCTTTCCTTACACCTTTTGCAATTGCGGAAATTTTACCCTGTGGAGTAATTAAATTCAAAATCCTATCTGCTTCCGCATAATTTGTGCGCCTTAGCACATATCCCATAGTTTTTACATCTTTATTTTGCATATTGCTCAACATAACGCCTAACGTCCTTTGGCTTCATTGTGTCTTTACTAAGTACTCCCACCACTCCATATATAGAAAAATCTCGTCCACCTAAATCCAATGAAGATATTATTACCACAGGAATTTTTGCCGTATCAGTGTAGGAGACTAGTTCATTCAAAAAAGTAAAGCCGTCTGGCCCTGTAAGCAATATATCTAAAAAAATCATCTCTGGCAAATTGCCATCAGTGATTTCTGCCATCGCAGCATAAGCATCAGAAAATATTTTTGTTTCTTTTTTTGTCGCCAAAGCTACACACTCAGCCATCACTTCGTCATCATCAACTACAAAAATCATTAAAACAAACTCGCTTGTTTAGAAATTGGTAAATCTACATAAAAACTCGTACCGTCACGATGTCGTACTGCCCCCACATTAGCATTCATGTAACGAGAAAACCTCGACGCAATGTAAAGCCCCAGCCCAGAAGACCCCGGTCGCATAGCAATAGAAGTTGGTTTTTCAATCCAACCACGCTTAATTTCGCGCCAAACATCCATCGGCAAAGCCGGCCCATAATCCCGCACTACAATTTTTACTTTATCTTTAAAATCTTTCACCATCAATTCCGCCCTAGTCTCATCGCCAGAATAATGCATAGCGTTTAACAAAAAATTATACACCACGCTATAAAGCAAATCTCTATTAGCAGTCACCAATCTAGAACGATTACTATACCGAATATACAAATCTCTTTTATTGTAGTGAAAAAGATATTCCAGCTCATGACTTACCGCATCGCACACCTCACGCACCGCCACCGGCTCCATCGCAAACAACCCATCTTCTAATCGCCGAATCTTCACAAGATCATTAACTTGTTTAATCGCCCGCTCCGACACACTCACCATCCTAGACCTAATTTGTTCATTTTGACCACTTATATTATCAAAAGACAAAGCTAACTGCCTCAGCACTGCAAGCGGCGCCTTCAACTCATGCGCCGCCACCAAAATTCCATCGACCTCCTTCTCCATACCCCCTATTATAGCACACCTCTTAGGCGTTAAAGATGATAGTTCCCAGTAGCTTATCAAAATCTTCTTTGAACAGTACGCTATCTGTTTGCAAGATTGCGGTTTTATCACGAATCTTAAATACCACGATATACCCACTCAAATCCGTACCAGGAATTGTGCCGGTATAACGATTCGCCGTCACCGTAGTGCCTTTTTCCGCATTTCCTACCGTCACGGACTCTACGGTCAAATTAGAGTTCTTTTTATCCATCGCTTTTTGATATTCTTCCGCTACATTATCAAAACTCTCATTACGAATCGTCACACGCAAAGCATTTATCGTGTCCTTACCTACAGCGTCTACCTGAATTGGATTAAAATACGCGTTAAAATCGCCGCCACTTGAGGCATCGGCCGCTACATATACACTCCAAGTCTTAGGATATTCAAAAGTAAGTTGTCCATAATCTGCCGGCCCAGAAAAAGTCTTGTACGGATATTTTTCACGTTCGCGAAACTCTTCTTCATCTTTTGTAGCCTGCTCATCCTTCGCTTCAGCCGTAGCTATTGCCAACTTTCCGTCTAAGTCGCTTCGCGCCTCGTCATATTGCACATACATCCAAATAAATAACCCAATAAACGTCACAGCAATCAATGAAACTATAATAATTACGATAGTTTTAACTAACCCAGAAATATCTTTTTTCTTTTCCGGCATCAACTGCACTTGCTGCACCATCGGCATCCCATTACCTGCTGGCTGCACGGGAATAATATTTTGTACCGGCGGCATCTGTCCATTATCCATGAGCTTATTATATCATTATTTTGTAAAATCTTCATCCAATATTTCAATTTCGTTTTGCAGATTACTCAAATCTTCTTGCAGTTCTTTCGCTAAATTAATTGCCATTTTGTATTTTTCCACCGCCTCATCCAAAGAAAAATCATCCGAATAAAACCATTCTTTAGCCTTTTCCAATTCTTCAAATTTCTGATTCAAACTTTTAGTTTCGCTCATATACTTCCTTTACTTCTGCTTTAATTTCTTTATCATATGTTGTAATTTTTACAACATTACCAGGAGAAATTTTACCATTCAAAATTGCATAACCTCGCTTTAGTACTTTTTCAGGATTCAATGCTACCAACATTTTTATCTGGTTAGATAATATCTTTCTAAAATCCACTATTTTCATATTTATCACATTTCTAATTTGCGCCACAATCTCCACACTATCTTTTTTAAAATCTTCCGCCCGATTAATTATCACTCTAAACAACTCGTTGATTATCATCATTATCGCCCATTTCATATTTTCGCGATCCGGAGTCAACATTTCTGCTGCATTAGAGGGCGTCGAAGCCCTGACGTCTGCCACCAAATCACACAACGATTCATCTACCTCATGTCCAATGCCGGTAATCACTGGTATCTTAGACGCCGCCACCGCTCGCACTAGCTCTTCATCATTAAATGCCGCCAAATCGTCTGCCGATCCACCACCGCGCAAAATCGCAATCATTTGCACATTGTTTCGTTCATTAAAATATTTTAATGCACGAATTATTTGATCTGGAGCATCTAATCCTTGCACTTGCGTATGCGCCACTTGTATCTTCAGTCCACCCCACCTTGCATTAATTATTTTAATAAAATCTGCATACCCAGCCGCCGCCGTACTGGAAATTACGCCAATTTTCGTAAGATCTTTCGGTATTTGACGTTTACGCTCTGCCGCAAAAAGTCCTTCATCTGCCAATTTCTTTTTTAATATCTCATAGGCTTTTTTCAAGCTGCCTTCCCCCAGCGGCCTTACTGCCTGCACCGTAAAAGAAAACTTCCCCCATTTCGTAATCTTCGGCACGCCACGCACTACCACTTTCATGCCGTCTTCTAGTGGCATCCGTAGTTGGAATAATGTCATAAAGCAAGGGATACTTGATTCCGCATCTTTTATATCAAAAAATACCCATTTCCCTTGGTTAACTTTGAAACTCGCAACCTCCCCCTCAATCAATATACTGCCATAGGCGTACTCCAAAGTTTGATTCGCTACTGCGATAAAATCAGTTGGCGAAAATTTAATTTCATTTTCCATTCTTTTTGCCTTGAATAGCTTTGTAATACGGCCATGCTCCAGACACAATCGTAAATACCAGAGTAATCACCCGTGTCATTACCGTAATAATGGTGGCTGTTGGAAAATCTACACCAAGCGCAATCATTACGCCCACCATGCCAAGTTCATACAAGCCATACGGCACAATTCCATCAAATACCGAGCCAATCGCCTCCCCCACCATAATAAACGGCAATAACTCTGGTCGGCCCAATGAAATAGCTACAATCCAATATGTCGTAATTTCGCAAAAACTATAAATTAACCCCCACATTGCTGGCTTTTTCAAATACCGCTTATTTTCTTTCGCAATTTTTACGCTCTCATGAATATCTGCAAAATAACTACTAATTTTATCGTATCGCATTAGCTGTTTCTTATGTCCAAAAGTAAGAAGTCTTACCGTAACATTCATCAACCTAGAAACAGTTCTTGAAAAAAATTCTATTCTCTTTCCACTGCTTGCAATATAAACCACAAACCACAAAAAGAAGAACACGCCCATATTCATCAACAGTGATACCGGAATAATCCACATCGCATCCGAAGGGATTAAATTAAAAATTAAAAGTATCGCTATAGCAACCAAGGCCTGTGCGTAATTTATAACCGTAGTTACCGCATATCTAAAAAGATATAAGAAACTAGCTTGCCCGGCAGAGACATTATATGGCATCAAGCGATAAGTCAAAAATGCTAATCCACCCACGCCACCCGCCGGTATCGCATGGTTAACAAAATTAAGCTCCGTAGAGATTCTTAGTATTTCGCCATTACTAAATTTCTGTACATTTTTACGATTTCTAAGATATGAAAAGAAAATCTGCCCACAGGCATAATACATAAACAATTGCTCAGGTATTAATAAAAGTAGCACAAAAACATTTGTTTCCTGCAAATGATTCAAGGTTTCTAAAATATCTGGCCAATTTTGGTATACCACATACGCCACCAAAAAAATCGTCAAAATAGATAAAATCGTCCTAAAAGAAAACTTACTCTTTTTCTTAGCCATAACCAGATTATATCACAAAAATAACCCCTAACGGGGCTATTTGATTTATCTTACTTCTACGCGAACACGCGGCAAACTTTTGCCAGAGAAGTGAGTCTTCTTAGTTTTCACAAAAGTTACCACACCATCCTTTGCGGCATGAATGGTGAAGTTGCGTGACATATAAGTACCTGGGCCAGCAATCTTCGTGGCACCAGTTTGGCGAACTAATACTTCGCCATTTTTGACTTTTTGGCCGCCAAAGCGCTTAACGCCAAGGCGCTGGCCGGCATTGTTGTGGACGTTCTTGGCGGTACCGCCAGCTTTTACGTGTGACATTTATTTCTTCCTTAATATTATTATATCTCTCGCTACGACTTGGTTTTCTCGATGATAAAGTAACCCCTCGCGCGATTTATTATTAACATTATACCCCATATCATCAATGTCGTCAAGTATATCCATACGTTCATATATACCGTTCTCTCTCAACCAGGCCGGCACAGCTATTGTCACTGGCGTATCGCTCTCGATCTGAGATAATATATTCTTCAAAAAGCCCAAAACTATAGACTTACATTCTATTTTCTGTTCCTTCAGTTCCATGTCTGTAGGCATACGTGAAAAAGGTTTACCTAAATACCCCTCGCACGCCACTGCGTCAATCGGCTGACTCCACCGAAAAGAAGTAGCATCCCCCACTTCTACCATATATCCCTCAAATCCAAAATGTTTCAAATTTTTTTCACTATATTCTACCATTCTTTCACTTAAATCAGTTCCATACGCTACGTAGCCCATCAATAAAGCCTCTTGCAATACCACGCCGGTTCCGCAAAATGAATCCAGCACTCTGCTACCAGCTTCTAGCAAACCACACAAATTAATCAAAATTTGTGCCAATTTTGGTGGTAGCATCCCCACTTTTGCGTCCCTAGCCGGTCGCGCCTGATCACGTTTGGTATATGCATCTATATCTTGCACGCCAATTACTTTATACCAATCATTATTGACTTTAATCAACTCAACTTTACGTTCATTTTTACCGCACAAACCATTATGAAGCGAAGTCGCTGTGGAAAGTATTGCTTCCTTATTTTCTACAACTCGCACACTCCTTCCGTGTCGCACCAAAATCTTTTTTAATTTTAAAGCTTCTATCGTAGCTGTTTTCTTAGTAGCACGTCCGGAATAATCACTAACTCCCAAAGTTATTTTTCCTTCAGGTAATTCGCGCAAAAAATCTAGCGGCTTATTAACAATTTTTTCAGCAATCTTCAGGCTACCGCCCAACCTATCTATATTCGGTTTTACTGTATTTTCTTCGAAAACTGCAAGGTTATTAGAAATTTTTTTTACACTTCTAAACAGAGCTTCTAATTCTACAATTGATATTTCTGGTTGCCTACCCAATACCGCCAAGTAACTCATTTTACAATCAAGAATTTATTTTTACCTTTTTTAATTATCGCAGTTTGTATCAACTCAATATCGTCCTGCACTTTTACGCCATTTATCGTAATTGCACCTTGTGCTAAAAATTCGCGAGCTTTTTTCTTTGACGGAGCCAAGCCGCTAGTAACTAATGCGTCTACCAGCATAGCTCCTTTATCAATAGTTGGTAAATAATTAGCAAACTCAATTATTTCGTCCTCAGAAAAATCTGCAAAATTTGTATTTTTATCAAATAAAATAGTCGTCAAGTTTTCTATAGCTTCTGCATTCTTTTTGCCATGCACTACTTCAGTAACCCCACGTGCCAAAGCCTTTTGTGCAATACGTTTTTCTGGCGCCATTCTGTGTTGTTCCAAAATATTTTCAATTTCTTCTTTACCATAAAGCGTATAAATCTTTATTAGATATTCTACAGCCTCATCAGACTGATTAAGCCAAAATTGATAAAAATCGAAAATTGGCGTGTAGTTACCACTGCCATTATCAGTTGCTGCCAACCAAATAGCATTGCCTTCAGACTTACCGAATTTTCTTCCAGTTACCGAATCAATAATTAACGGCGTAGACCACACGTCCGCGTTGCCATTTTCTAGTCTTCTAATTAAATGTATCCCACTAGTACAGTTTCCGTATTGGTCCGCCCCACAAAGTTGTAAACTCACTCCATGCTCACGGTATAAATGCAAGAAGTCATAACCCTGAATCAAAGTATAAGAAAATTCCGCATAGCTAATTCCACCACCGCCCTCGCCAATTCTATTCTGTACAAACTGCCGGCCCAAAAGCTGCGTCATGGAAAATGCTTTTCCCACCTCACGCAAAAAATCCAGATATTTCATATTACGGAACCAATCCAAATTATCCACCATCTTTACATTTTCCGCACTCACTACATGTTCTATTTGGGCTTTAATACATTTTTTGTTATGTTCTACTTCATCCAGAGATTTCAGCTCACGTTCATCATTTTCTTTCGGGTCACCGATTTGTCCAGTCGCGCCCCCCACCAACAAATATGGCTCATAGCCATGTCGCACAAAACAAGCGCACATCATCAACGCTGCTAGATTACCAATCGTCAAAGAATCAGCCGAAGGATCAGCACCCCAATAAAATTTTTTAGATTTACGATTATCTAGATCTTCTGGATTACCTAAAGTAGTCTCAGCCCTAAAGCCACGATAAATCAATTCTTCTGATAATTTCATAGAATCATTTTATCATAATTTCTCTATTGTTGCACCCATCCTGGCACGGTTGGCCCACTCGTCAGCCATTTCGTTATACTTGGTACCAACATGCCCCTTCGTCCAATATAAAGAAACCTGGCTATTAACGTATAGCTCATACAATTCCTTCACGATATCCAAATTCTTAATCTCGCCACTCTTCTTTTTCCAACCTTTTTCCTTCCATCCGGCGCCCCATTTTCGAAGCACATTAATCCAGAATTCCGAATCCGTATGAATTTCACAATCCTCATCGCCGGCATATTTTATTGCTGCAATTAATGCTTTGCCTTCCATCCTAATATTCGTCGTGTTTTTATCCTTTCCTAGTACCACTGGCTTAGCACCATCTTCTTGTACTTCTATAACAGCAAACCCCCCATCGCCAGGGTTTGGTACTGCGCTCCCATCAGTCCATAAAATTTTCATATACTCTATTATAACACGCTATTTCTACTCTAGTATCTTGGCGATAGTTCTTGCTGATAGGCTGTGACTATTTTACCACTCTTCACCACATCAGATTCACCGTTGGCCCATAGATACAAAGAAGTATCATAATTTATAATTTCTGCCGGGATTACAGTATTATATCCTGTTGCTGCACCATACGTCCGTTTTAATGTCAAAGCGTCAGCTATCACTGAACCATTAATCTTAAGTTGTGTAGAATTATCCTTTGCATTAATCTTATCGGAATCATAGCAATCATTAATATTCCCATCCGCAATTAATACAGTATCAATTCTTTTCACTTTGCAACTTATTAGTATGTCTCCTTTTGCGTAAATGATAGTTTTTGGTATCTCTTCCAAATTACTATAGTTTTTACCGTCAGTATACTTGATATCCTGCGTAATTTTTAAATCACCGTCGCTACGATATACGTTGGTGCCAGTTTCAGTCTCTGCCGGCCCATTCCACGTATCGCCCTCAATCACCTTTATTTCATCAGCAAATCTCGAAATCAATACCGATTTATCGTCGGATCTAGTATTACCCCCTTCAATTTCACCAACAACATTTTTAGAACAATTCATATTTGCAAAACTTAATGCATTCCTAGTACAATAGTTTAAAGGATTTTCCTCACTTCCACCCAAACCAGATACTCCGCTCCCGCTCCCAGCCAATCTTGCATCCTCAGTAGAACCAAATCCAGTGCCAGCACCACTACTAAATCCTTTTACTTTACCATTTGCCACCAAACCCAGTTCCGCCCATGATCCAAAAACATAAAACGGCCCACCATTATTTAATATGTCATTAAAATTATTATGCCCATCAACATGCTGTTTTTCACTCGCTAGTAGCTCTAAATCTCCTGCCGAATATATACTGCCACCCCACACCTGAAAACTCGGTTTCTTGGCTATTGTAAATTCTTTCCATTCAGAATACGCCCAAGACGCGGCATTGCCCGAATCATAATAATCTTTTGCCAAATTATCGTCACTACCACTATCTTTAGGATAAACTGCAGTTCTTATTCTGATTTTTGTTCCTGCTGGCAAATCCGGTATATTAATTTGCGTCTTTGTACTCATATCATCTTTAACGGTCTCCTCAAGAATATCCGCATCAGTATGCAAATCACCACCTACGCCATCTTTACTATAACAATTTTCATAATTCTCCCCGTAACAAGCTTCTACTTTCCACTTTGCTCCGTCCACCTTGGTAGCATAAGTTTCATTCAAGAGTTCGTTATATTTTAGACTAGTCGTAATGTTATAATTTACATCTGCCTTCTCGCCCGCATACATAATATTATTAGTTGTTAATATTTCCGTCCTATTTATGAAATTGTAAGGCACTAAAACCTGAGCAATTTTATTTATATTACTAACATCAATTTTAGCTACCACGCTTACCGACGACAAATTATATTTGTCATCACTGCCACTAGCAAAACTAACCCCCTTTGGAACGGTCTTTACTTTACTTCCGGCATTATTGGTTTCTGCCGCCTCTACCAATTTCTTGCCCACATCAGTCTTCAATACAGAGTAGTCATTATTCTCTTTCTTCTCTTGAGTATCATTATCTTCATACATATAATCCTTAGAGTAAGAAAGCTCATCACTGCTCACCGTAAAACCATTATTCCAATCGTTTAATGCATTAGATTTTTTACCATTATATAAAGTCTCCGACCAACAATAGCCCAATAATATAGAATTGGGCACAACCGTAGCGCATGGTCGACCATTATTAAACGCACCAAGCACATTCCCACCGTTTATAATCTGCAACTTTTCCGGACGTACCCTACGAGTATATTGAGCCAAAGGCGTATATTCCGCTTGATATGTTACCGAATCTCCCGGCTTACCGTAAATCGTTTCAGTATAATTATTATATTTTTCCGTTGTATTATTTTTAACTTTTATACCTAAAGAAGTCTGGGTGCTACCCAACGCCCGAACACAAGCCATCGTGTAGACATTACTTGTCCCCTCCTGATCGTTCGGAGCAAATTCCAATTTCTCACAAACTACCATACCTGGATACAATGTTAGCTCACCACTCCTATTCACTTCCGCCTCATTAGAATTAAAAGTTCCCGTTTTCAAATTGCTATTAGATAATATAGCTTTTCCATTAGTGAATCCTGCTTCTATCAAATTAGAGCTTCTAGATATTACATAATCCGTAGAGCCATCGCCACTCGTACGCTTTAACGAATGACTAAAAGACGCCTTGCATCCATCTGTGGCGGAGCAATTATCTATTGTAGTAAAACTAAAACTAGCTTTGTCGGTATACCCCACCGTCACGGTATTCGTGCCAGAAGCCACAGACTTACCCTCAAATGTGCTACCGTCAGCTTCATCAGAATAGCAAAATGCCCCCACCGTATCCCATGTAAAAGCCAAACTACCAACGTACGAAAATTCCGGATGAGCCTTGACGTACTTTACCATTTTTTCGTAACTGCTTTTAGCCTCAACTGCACTAGCATAACCTATCGGCCTCAAATATTCAGAAACAGTACCACCATAGCCGCCCATTGCTACCGAATTATGCGGAGCCTGTGGCAAATTTTTATCTCTCTGTGTTGATACCTGATATCCAGTACTTCCCCCACCATTGTATACCTCTAGCCCATAATTATATACATACTGCCCCTTTTTACACCCCCTAATAGCAATCGGAGTACCCGTATTGCTAGTGTAATAAAAACGCACCCCACCTTCTGGCAGATCTTTAAGTACTTCGTATTTTTGCCAAGAAGCCCCATAGCAAGTATCCCACCAATCAGTCCAATAGCTCAAATTACTCGGACGACAACCGCCATTCGTAGGGTTATTTCCTGGTATAATCGCTCCATCAGCAAACACAGAGTTACCACCAATCGAGCAAGAAAAAACCATACCAAACACCAAAACAACTTTTAACAATTTCCTATGCATTTTATCCTCCCGCTGCATAATCACTATTTTCTACCACTAACCGTATTTTTTCATTATATTCTTCACTAGCCTCTTCATCGCCTAGTAGGCTATAATATTCCCTTAGCGCCGCAAAATACAAAATATCATACCCGTCATCCAATAGTTCACTATCTACCATTTCGAATTGTTCTACAAAAGATTCCATTTCGTTACTATTTAACAAATATCTACCGTATTCTACCCTTGCCTCCGCCTTGCCAACATCCGTACCCGCCTCAGCTATCGTTTGCTCATACAGCTTTTTAGCCTCGTCTACAGACATTTCTGCCGCACGCTCATTTATTTCTTCCAAAACTGCAGTATGCATAGGCGGAAATCCACCTGTATTTTCATCATTCATTTTCAAAAAACGCATTATCAAAATCGTAGCAACGATTGCTACAACCAAAATCAATGAGACAACCAAAATAACAATCCAAGTCTTTTTCTTTCCCCACACCTTTCCCTCTGTCATAATATGATTTTACCACAACCACAATAAAAATCACAACAAAAAGTGTTGCAGATTTTAAGAACCCACAACACCATAGCTCCACTAATAGCTATTTAATTATTTCGTCAATTATTCCGTATTCCTTCGCCTCTTCCGCGCTCATCCAATTATCACGATCCATGTCCTTTTCCACTTGTTTCACATCTTTACCCGTATTTTTCGCAAAAATTTCTGCCAATCGTTTCTTCAAGAACACACCCTCGCGCAACATTATTTCCTGATCAGTAATTTTACCTTCCGTACCAGAAGATGGCTGATGTATCATCACTCGCGCATTCGGCAAGCAATATCTTTTACCTTTTGCTCCACACGACAACAACATCGCTCCCATTGAAGCCTGCAGTCCAATCCCAATCGTTTCTACATCTGGTTCAATATAGTTCATCGTGTCAATTATCGCAAGGCCATCATATACCGATCCACCAGGTGAGTTAATATATAGTTTAATGGGTTTTTTAGGATCTTCGTGCGCCAAATATAGTAACTGCGCCACTACTAAATTCGCCGTATGCGCATTTACGTCTTCACCCAAGAAAATTATCCGGTCATTCAAAAGCCGCGAGTAAATATCGTACGCTCGCTCGCCCTTATTGGTCTCTTCCACCACCGTAGGCACTAAATAATTTTTCATTATTTTACTCCTTCACTAATTTTAATTTCTTATTTACTAATTTCAAAATCGGAATATCGCCTTTTTGCAGGTTTCCGGCAATAATTTCTTCAGAAAGTAGCGACTCCACTTCGTCTTCAATTTTTCGTCTCAAAGGTCTTGCTCCATTTTTCGGATCATATCCTTCATCTATCAAATAATCTTTCGCTTTTTCATCTATCTTTATGCCGATTCCCTTAGTAGCCAACCTTCGTCTGAGATCAGAAATCAAATTATCAAATATCTTCTCTACATCTTTTCGTGTCAGTGCATGAAATACTGATATATTATCTAGCCTATTAATTAATTCCGGCCGCATCACTTTTTTCAACGCCTTCATCGCATAAGATTTATTTTCTTCATACTCTTCCGCTAAAGCTTTTTTGTCCTTTGCCGTCTTCGCCGCAAAGCCAAGTTCCGATTCTCTATACATATCTGCCGAACCTAAGTTGGAAGTCAAAATCACTATCGTATTATTAAACTTAATTTTACTACCCTGCCCGTCCGTTAATACTCCGTCTTCCAAAATCTGCAAAAGTAAATTAAATACATCAGGATGCGCTTTTTCAATCTCATCAAATAAGATTACCGAATAAGGCTTCCGTCGCACTGCTTCAGTTAGTTTACCGCCATCGTCATAGCCAATATATCCCGCCGGAGCACCTACCAGCCGCGACACATTGTGTTTTTCACCAAATTCGCTCATATCTATTTTTACCAACGCGTTTTCCCCGCCAAACACTTCACGCGCTATTACTCGTGCTAGTTCCGTTTTGCCTACGCCAGTCGGCCCCATAAATAAGAACGAACCAATCGGGCGTCTAGAATCTGCAATCCCACTTCGACCCCGTCGTATCGCCTTAGCTACCGCACTCACAGCTTCATCTTGTCCAATAATCGATTTCTTCAGCTCATCTTCCAGATTCATCAGCATTTTCATTTCGCTACCGTGCACTTTACTCACCGGTATCCCAGTTTTTAGTGATACCGCGGTCGCCAAATTCTCTTCCGTAAGAGTCGGATTTTCCATTTTCTTTACACCGGCCTTTTCTAATTTCTTAATTTCTTGCTCTAGTTTTGCAAGTTCTGTCTTCAAGTTCGCCGCTTTCTCATAATCTTCTTTTTCCGCTGCATCAGAAATCTTATTTTCTAGTGTTGATTTTTCAATCTTCAATTTCTTGTACTTGCCACCACCTTTTTTATCTGCCGCTACCTTACAAATCGCCGAAGCTTCGTCTATAATATCTATTACCTTATCCGGCATAAATCTATCATTAATATACCGTTGCCCCATTGTAATCGCTGTTTCCAATATTTCATCCGGTATTACTACGCCGTGATGTTTTTCGTAGTGTTTTTTAATACCTTTCAAAATCCTAAGAGTCACCGTTGCGCTCGGTTCTTCTACCATCACCGTCTGAAAACGTCGCGACAAGGCTTTATCTTTCTCAATACTCTTTCTATATTCATCTAACGTTGTCGCACCAATCAGATTAATGGAATTTCTAGCTAGTGCCGGTTTTAAGATATTCGCCGCATCCATACTCCCCTCACTAGATCCCGCACCGCTAAGCAAGTGAATTTCGTCAATAAATAACAGCACCGAGTCATCACCCGTAGCTTCATCTATAATTCCTTTGATTCTTTCTTCAAATTCCCCACGGAATTTTGTCCCCGCCACCACAGAAGATAAGTCTACTTGATAAATATGTTTGCCGATCAAATTTCCGGGCACTTCATTCTTGGCAATTCTAGTCGCTAAACCTTCTACGATTGCCGTTTTGCCTACACCCGCCTCACCAATTAGTACCGGGTTAGATTTTGTCCGGCGCGAAAGCACCGTTACTACCCGCTCTATTTCGTTTTCGCGTCCTATTACGGTGTCTAATTTACCAGCTTTCGCCTCTTCGGTCAAATCTTTCCCATATCTTGTCAAAAATTTCAGAGGCGACTTTTTTAAATATTTCGCTTTTTCGGCTTTAATTTTCTCATCCTTGGTTTGCTCTTCCACCAAGTCCTCAATTTCATCTAGTAGTTTTTCTGTATCCACCTTTAGTCCGGTTAATATCAGCGAAGCTCGCGAATTTGGCTGAGAAAGCAACGCATATAATACATGCTCAGTACCTATCACCGTTAGCCCTTGCTCGCGTGTATAGTTTTGCGCCATTCTTAGCGTCAAAATCACCGCCTCAGATAACGACATCATCGCCATATCACTTCCCGGCACCTCTACCGCAGTCTTATTCAGCGCTTTTTCCACTTCTTCCAGTGTAGCACCTTGGTCACGAATCATTTTTGCCCCAGTAGACATATCTATACTCATAATACCAAGCAGTAAATGCTCCGTCCCCATATAGCCATTATTGTATCTTTTACTGTAAAAATCCGCCTTTTGCAACGCAAACCGCGCATTTTCACTCAACCGATTCATTATTTCACTAAATTCTTCTTGCATAATACCCCTATTGTAGCAAATTAGCACTCACAATGCAAGAGTGCTAATTCACTATTTTTAATCTATTTTAAGCTCTAGATTTTAGAATAATTTTCCGCATCTGTGAAATACGCCTTCAAAGCATCCGAAACATTTTCATTCACACTTACTATAAAATTGTTTCCATCAATATCAAAACAAACATCTGACGCTACAGCAAGATTGTCACAAGAAGCTTCACCACGATTACTTATTAATATATTCGCAATATCAGAACTAGAAACCTCCTTGATTGTAAAAGTATCTACGGCTTGTGGATAATCATTAGAAAACGAATATTCCGATATTAAACTTCTCCAATTCTCTGGCTTTCTAATTTTTAGTCCCCACTCCCCTACATAGATATACTCCGTTGTATCCACCTCGCCACCGTCGGTGTCTACATTTACGATGGCGTCGCCACCGTTATCCAATTTTTCCTGCAACTCACTATTCTGTTGTTTCAAGGCACTAATCTGCGAATTCAACGCATCTTTCTGCGCATTACCATCCATCATCGCCCATACACCAAATCCTATACCACCAATAGCAACAATCAAAAGTAGCACTACGGCCAATATCCAACCAGTTTTCTTACCACCTTTGCCATCCACTACGGACGGTCCATTATCAAATGTAGGTTCACTTGCCGAGGTCGCCGGCGCCATCGGCGTCACCGGTCTCACAGGCCTTGTCGGATTTACTGGGTTAACCGGATTCACAGGTTTCGCCGGACCAACCGGTTGCCCCGCTCCAGGCATATTTCCATTTGGTTGCATTTATTTTCCTTTCAAATTACTTATGTTTAAATTATAGCACAAAAATTTTACCCTATTACAAGATATTATGCTAAAATCTACCTAAGTGGGGTTGCAAATTTAAAAGTAAATGCGGGAGAAAGGAGGCGTTATGGTTTTTGAACTAGAACTAATCTTCGGATTAATCAAGACAAAAATTATCCTCTTCCGAAGAAGAGGATAAAGATAAAGCCTTAACTTAAATCAATTCTACCGCACACTCAGTCAAATGTCAACCCCACTTTTAAAGGAGGTATATGTTAAAAATCAAGCATCAGAAGCGCGACCCATTAGTCCCGCCCATCAGCGTATCAGCATTATTTAATTTGTCCAGTTTTGGCCACAACGACGACGTCGTAGCCAATCAAAAAGAGCTAGACTTCACCCGCCGCGAGCTAAAACAAGACATCAAAACTCTCGCCAAAGCCTTCCTGGAACTCGGCCTTAAAAAAGGCGACATCATTACTGTTGCTACTGGCCGCAGTATGTACGAAAACATCCTGATTTTTTTCACCGCCAACCGCCTCGGTATTATTGTGGCTTTCTTAGACGAAAAAACTACTCGCGACACCTTACTCCACTATCTAGACGAATTCAATTCTCCACTTCTCATCACTTACAAAGCCATCGACAAACGTATCAAAGATTTAAAACACGACGCCAAATCCGTTAAACATATTATTAATCTGGACGGCCGCACCGTAGATGAAGCCGGTCCAGACGATGAACAATCAGAAGATATTGAATTCCACGCTCTAGATGGATTTTTATTAAACGGTCATCAACCTATCACTAAAATCGCCGAAAAACACCACGGCCATATTCCGCGCCACACTTTTTCGGCCAATCGCGAGGCGCTTATCTCCTTCACTTCTGGCTCCACTTCCGGGCCTAAACCAATGGTCTTTACCAATAAAGCCCTTATCGCCTCCGCCATTTATTCTAAAGTCGCTAGTGACGTCAAAATGTGGGATAAAGAGCTTCACTCCTGGATGAGTTATGTCCATCTTGATTGCCCTTATGGCCTAGTAGTCTCCGTGCTTGCCCCCATCTGTGGTGGTGGTGAAGTCGTTTTCACCCCAGATATAGACGACACCAATCTAGATTACTACATCGGCAAAAATCCCAACACCATCTTTGGTATTCCGCCACTTCTCGAAGCTATGCCTACTCTCAAAGAAGATACGGATATTTCTGATCTCAAAATGTTTGCCTCTGGCGGTGAACGCCTAGAAAAGTCCGCCTCTCTCGCGGCCCTAGATTTCTTCAAATCTCGCGGCCTTAAAAATATCAAAATCAGTAACGGCTACGGCGTAGGCGAAGCCCTCGGTCTTATTTCTACCGCTGTCGGCAACCGCACTTACAATCCAGATTCCGTCGGCCAAATCCCAGCCGGCGTTCACACCATGGTACTAGATCCAGACACTGGCGAAGAGCTAAACTTTGGCAAAACCGGCATCCTCTATGTCACCGGCAAACACATCCTCAGCCGTTATTACAATCGCCCCGAACTCACCGACGACAAAATCATCACAATCCACGGCCGAAGATTCGTCAAAACCGGCGATCTCGCCTATGTCACCGAAACCGGCTTTATTACTTTGGTCGGACGCGCCACTTTCTTTATCAATAATCTCCCTGCCAAAGTTTACTACGAAGTCGTTCGTGCCGCTGTTTCTAAATCCGAGCTCGTCAAAAAATGCTACGTCGTAAAAGGCCCAGATCCCAAATTGAAGCTTGCCGCCTACGCTTTTGTCGTCACTAACGACGGCGTTGGCCACAACAACGATATTCGTCAGCAAATCATCAATAAAGCCTCCGAACCGTTTAATCTCGGCCGTCGCCGCATTACACTTAAAGATTACGAGCTACCCAAGAAAGTTATTTTCCTAGACGATCTCCCGCTCACCAAAGCCAACAAAACCGATTTCAGAAAACTCGAACGCATGGCTAAGGAATTAGGTAGCGTAGAAAATACTAATAAATAGATTTTGTCAGAATAAATGAGATTTAGACCAGATTTTTGAACGTTATTTTCACAACTTAACAATGAAAAAATCTCCCCCAGCGTAGCGACTAAGGAGATTTTTTCTTGACTTATGTTGTAAAAATAACAGGTTCAAAAGTCCAAGCTGACAAAACCTATTTATTAGTATTCCCGCACACAACGTTATTCGCGTGCAACCAACCTTCCACCGAACCACCATCTAGATATTCACCGTTCGTAGGTGCCACACGCATCACCCCACCATCTTTAATATAGGCGTCTATCGGGTCAGTCACCAAATATTCCTGATCTAGCGGTCCAAAATCATTTTCGTGCACATATTTTACAATTCGCTGCAATAAATCTGGTCTCATAATATATTTAGACACATTTATCAAATTACTTGGCGCTTCTTCTGGCTTTGGCTTCTCTACCACATGAGTCAATTTTCCATCTTCCGCCGCGAGTACCCCATATTTTTCTACTTTTTCTAGCGGTATTTCTACGCCCAGTATCGCGCTTTCATTCTCACCGGCTGCCTTTATCAAAGCTTCTGCCGCATTTTCACCACCTGGGTTCCAAATAAAATCATCACCCATAAATACCAGTACCGGCTCATCTATATTATATTCTTCCACTACCATCGCTATCGGCACCGCTGTTCCATACTTCGCCGCCGGATCTTGCACAGTATAATGAATTGTCACATCATCTGGCAAAGTCTTAGCTAATTTCAATCTATCTTCCTTACCACGATCAATCAAATATTGATTAAGCGCTAAATTATCCTTGTAAAACTCCTGCACTTGGCACGGCTCTACATTGGATATCACCATATAAATATCTTTTACGCCCGCCTTGATAAGATCTTGCACCGAATAATCCACCAATGGCCGATTCCCCACCGGCAACATTGATTTTTCAATAATTTTGGTAATCGGTAAACGCCGCGTACCCCACCCCGCAACTGGAATAATAGCTTTCGTAATCATAATGCCCCAATTATAACAAAACTCCACATTATTTTCCACCAAAAATCATTTTGACTATGGTATAATAAAAGAGCAAAACTACAATTCGTGATCAAAGGATTTTTAACCATTTGGTCCGCAATAAAGACGGCACCGTGAGGAACCGATTGTGGACACCTTTGGTTAAACAATTGTAGTTTTGCACCCCTTGCGGTGCCATTTTTGTATACGCCTTTTCATATATTACAAAAATGGCACCGCAACCGAGATTAAACTCTAAGTGAGGTAAAAAGATGCGGAATCACGAAAATGACATAACATCAAGTTTAGAAAACATAATATCTTTTTTCAGAAACATAACCAGCCATTTTACAGTGAAAGAAAAAATCATAACATTAGTTTTTACAATCATAATGTTAAATTTTGCAAACATAATAAATATTTCCGCCTTAAGTTATCAAAGTAATGTAGGGGTAAGTTTCACCTTTAACCCCACACTTTCCGTTAATATTTCACCTTCAAATCCAACAATAGATAATCTCACTCCGGGCACCACTAGCGATAGTAATGTAATTAATATTTCCGTAGCTACTAACGCAGCATACGGCTATACCTTATCCGCCATAATGGACGGTAATAATAGCAATCTAACTCATAATAATGGAACCAATGTATTTAGCAGTATAGCCACAGATGCCGGTTTATCTAGTTTAACTACAAATAATACTTGGGGATATAGTTATAAACTTTCAAATGATACTAATTGGAATAATTATTCTGGTTTATCTAATGAAACTAGTAAAACCTTAGTTGATTCAAATGACCAAACTGCTATACCAATAGACTTTAAGATAGCAGCTAAAACAGCTAGTACTCAGGCTAGTGGAACTTATACTGGAACTATCAACTTTACTACAGTGACAAAACCTAAGCCTATTAGCTTAGCTGATGCTTACGCTTCAGCGGGTAAAACTATGCACAATGGATATTATGCAATGCAAGATATGACTTCTGCTATTTGTAATAGTGTAGAAGATATTGGTGCTCAATTACAAGTTATAGACATTCGTGATGATAAAGTCTACTGGATATCTAAATTGGCGGATAATCATTGTTGGATGACGCAGAACTTAGACTTAGATTTATCACCAGGAAAACCCCTAACATCTTACGACTCAGACTTATCTACAGATGCTAACGTATATACGAACACCAGTGAAGAAGGTCCGTATGCTTTAAAAAAAGATAACGAAGAATATGGATATATATACGACAATGGTGCTAGCACTTGGATACCAGAAAGGTCAACAATAGCCTATAACAATTTGAACTCGACTACCTGGCAAAACAGCTTAGACCACCCATATTCATATGACTATTTAGACGCCAACGGGAATCCAGTTTATCCAGATACTGACGCTACAAAAGAAATCGTCGGCGACCATGGGTTCTCTGGCAATTACTATAATTGGAGTGCAACTATAGCCAGTAATAATTCTAGCGTATTAACAACTGGCACAGCTGGTGATACTACAAAAAATCCAAAGAATTCAATCTGTCCAAAAAATTGGCGACTACCCATTATAACCTATAGCAACTCAACAAACGAATTTGCAATTTTAAACAACTTATATAATAACGGGCTTACTAATACTTCTACAGGATTAGTCACGTCCCCACTATGGCTCATAAAGGCTGGGTCTACCAGTTCGGGTAGCGTAAGCTCGAATTGGGGATTCTACAGGTCTAGCACCGTATATAGCGAAGTTCAGACCTTAATTATGAGATTTGGCACCAACAACGTATATACTAGCGAAATACCTTACGGTACAAAAGGATCAGGTTTCTCTATCCGTTGCCTCGCCCGGTAGTACCGACGGGTGGCCGAAATCTGTTTTTTCAGCAGCATAGAATGATTTGGGTTTTTAACACGTATATTCCTGATGCAACCAAGAAAGTTGCCCGCTAGGGCAAGCTTTCCTGGATTGCCAGTGTATGACGTGCTTAAAAATCCAAGTCCCGCTGCAGAAAAAAATAGATTCGGACAGGACCCGCCTATTTCGTAGATGCAAACAAAAGGTCAGTTTTGAGATTATTGCTTCACCTCAATCAGCGACGCATCCCAACTTTCCGGATAATCATTTTGTCCTAGTAGCACCGCCATTGTCGCCGCGATATTAGCCAAACCTGGATTATATACCGGCGCCAGCCGATATTTTACTTTGTTCACTGTATTATCATAAATAATACACGGCACTTTATTCGTGGTATGCGAAGTCTTCTTTGCGCCATTAGCGTCTAATAGCTCTTCCGCATTGCCATGATCAGCCACCACCACCAAGCACCCGCCAAGCTTATCCACTTCTGCCGCAATCCGCGCCAAACTCAAATCGATCGCTTCCATCGCCACAATCGTCGCTTCCATATCTGCCGTGTGCCCTACCATATCACCACCCGGAAAATTCAATCGCACAAACTTATAATTTGGCATTTCAGCAATCACTCTATCCGTAATTTCCGCCGTCCGCATCCAGGGCCGCGTCTCGTAAGGCTCAGTGTAAGAATCTATTTGCACATGTTCTTCCCCTGCCGCCTTTTCGTAGCTATTGCCATTGAAGTAATACGTCACATGCCCGAACTTCACTGTCTCGCTCACTGCCAATTGCGACACGCCCCGCTCACCCAAAAACCTATTCAACGTCTCATTTATCACTACTGGCTCCACCAAGCGATGCTCCGGCACATGCGTGTCAGAATTATATTCCGTCATCCCCGCAAAATATACATCATCCGGCGTATAATTTCCCCGATTAAAATACGGAAAATCCCAATAGGTAAACGCCATTGCAATTTCTATCGCCCGATCCGCCCGAAAATCAAAATAAATTAATGCGTCACCTTTTTCGATTTTCCCCACCGGTTTTTCATCATCATCCACTACTACAAAAGCAGGCAAATTTTGGTCTTGCACACCAGAATGCACTCTCCGCAAAATAGAAATTGCTTCCTCGGCAGATTTAAAGTAATAGTCCGCTTCTCCGTTTACCATCATGTCCCAACCACGCGCCACCATTTGCCAATCATTCTCGTACCTATCCGATACAGTCGTCATTCTTCCGCCACCAGATGCAATCTTGATATCTGCATCCGGAAATTGCGTTGCAAAAGCCTCAAAACGTTGAATGTACTTCGGCTCCGCCTGAGGAGCTACGTCCCGCCCATCAAATATCGCATGTATGCGTATTCGCCGCACACCATCACGATAAGCTTGTGCCACCATTTGTTCTAAATGTGAAATATGGCTGTGCACCCCACCATCGGAAAAGATTCCTGCGAAATGCAAAGTTCGCTGGTCTATCCCCCCATTATACCACGAATTACTACTTTTGTCAAGATTATCTTGCCCTCTCTTATCAAGCACCCTTAAAATTGCCCCCTTCCAAGCATCAGATTCAAATATTTCGCCCGTATCAAATGCTTCGTTTATTCGTGCAATACCCTGCTTTATTGCCCGACCAGCACCCATCGTATTATGTCCTACTTCAGAGTTTCCCATTTGTTCAGCCACTAAGCCTACCGCTTCACCAGAAGCATCTAGCGCAATATGCGGATATTCTCGCGCTGCTCGCCCCAAGAAAGAAGTCCTTGCTTTACTCACTGCATTACCCGGCCCATCTGGCGCCAGACCTACCCCATCTAAGATTGCCAAAACTATCGGCCCATCATACGATAATTTATCCATAAGCATATTGTACCACAAAAAGTAGCCCCGCGGGGGCCACTTTTTATTAAAGTGCAGCTCTAAAGCGAGAATAAGCAAAGTACAATTATATTCACTATCGCGATACAAGCTACCACTCTGATCCCCCACTTAAACCAAGTAGAATAATCCACTTTCGCCAGTGCCAAACCTGCCATAATCGCACCGCAAGTTGGCGTAATCAAATTCACCAAACCATTGGCCGCTACGATAGTCATAGCCGCTACGTTGGTACTATAGCCAAGCTGCGCCGCCACAGGCGTGATAATTGGCGTAGATAGCGTAGCAAGCCCAGAGGATGACGGCACCAATACCGAAAGCACCACATGAAGCAAGTAGTTCAAAGGTACGAACGCCATCTCTGGCAAAGACGCTAGCCATGTTGCCGCATTTACTACGATGAAGTTATCGAGAGAAGTCTGCGCCATCAGCACTGAAGCACCACGCGCTACCGCGATCACCAATACCACCCCAATCATATCATCCGCACCATCAATGAACGTATCAATAAATCCATGCTCACCATTGCGGTTAATAATAGAAATCAAGATAGACATCAGCAAGAACCACAGTGCCGCTTCGTAGAACCACCAATTACCAAGTGATGCACCAGTCAACCAACCAGTCCAATCGTCAAAGAACGTGACTCCAAAATCGCCCCATGGTATAAACCCAACAATCATCACTACGAATGTCAAGGCAAATAACACCAGTGAAGCAATCTGCTTACCTGTTAGTTTCAGATTATCATCTTCACTCTGCAAATATTTTGCATATTTCTTTTCAGCCGCCGCTTGCTCACGCAGGCTTAGGAATGTAGAGCCCTTATCCCGTTGCACTTTTTTGGCATATCTAATCACAAAGAACGCCGCAATCGCCAAAGTCGTGAGCCATAGTACTACCGCAATCAAAATCACTGTTCCTTGGTTAAATTCAATTCCTGCGTCTTTCATAGCGGATACAGCCACGCCAGTCGCAAATGGGTTAATCGTAGAGCCAAGCACACCGGCACCCGCACCTAGAAGGATTGTTGCTACACCCACCAATGGGTCCAATCCAGCCGCAAACATGGTTGCCGCAATCAGTACATAGAACCCTACACTTTCTTCTAAGAATCCATAAGTCGTGCCCATTACTGAGAAAATCAGCATCAACGTCAAGATTAGCAAGTATTCTTTGCCATGCATTTTCTTCACTAAAATTTTAATCCCAGTTTCTAGCGCCTTAGTCTTTGCCATAATAGCCAAGAATCCGCCTAGAATCATCACAAAGATACATACGTCAATTGCATTTTCAAATCCGAGTATCGGAGCCATCAACACTTGATAAAGTTGCGCCCCTTCTACACCAGATCCATCCACAATCACACAGCCATCTTCGCCATGCGCTTCTTCACAAGCTACTTTACTATCAAAAGTTTCTGGCTCGGCTTTAGTCTCAGAGATAAGCACGGCCTCCCCGGTAGTTTCCGTACCATTTGTTACCTCTTCACCGGCAAAGACGGTTTCGCTCTCCACCGCGCGATTACTCATTTCATCGCTAGGCACTTCGCCATCTTGCACCATTCTAGGAGCCGGTACATTCGCATCAGTCACTTCATCGCCCACCGCAGGCTCAAAACTTTCACCTTCCGGCAAAGCCGTCTCGTTCGGCTTAGCTGGCGCCTCGCCATTTAGTTCCGCTGGCCCACCAGCTGGCATTTCACCTTCCCATTCGCCTGGCCCAACTTCTACACTAGCCGCATCCTCTTCTGAAGGTGCCGCCATGTACTTGGCTTTTGGTAACACATGCGACAAAATACCAAGCAAAATGATTAAAATCATAATAATCGAATATGCTGACAGCATTGCACGACTGCGTTTTTTGCTTCGATTTTTCTTTCTAAACATTTTCGTTCCTTATTAAGTTAATATTATTCCCACCAAAATAGTCTATTATAATTCCCTCGCTAATCCTCCTCTCTGACGAGCGCCATCGCCATACAATGCGAGCCACCACGCCCGCGCGATAGTTCTGAACTCGGAATTTCAATTACTTTCACGCCATGTTTTTTCAAAGTTTGGTTCGTCACATAGTTTCTATCATATGCAATTACTACACCAGGTCGCACACAAAGCAAATTCACACCATCGCTCCATTGCTCGCGCTCTGCATCAATTCGCTTACCATTACCGCATTTAATAAGTTCTACTTTATTTAAATGTAAGTATTTCTCTAACACCTTTTGTAAACTTTGATGGATCTCCACAATCTCAATCTCGCCACCCCGCCCAGCACTAATTTCATAAATTGTAGAAATATCCATAATCGCATCTTGTACCGCAAACTTATCTACATCTACTTGCGTCATCACGGTATCTAGATGCATGAAAGAACGCTCATCTGGAATATCTATTGCTAACACATATTTAAATTCATTTTTCTTGTCTTTAAATAATCTACGCGCAAAGTCTGCAATCGCATCTGGCTCAGTGCGTTGCGAAATGCCAATTGCCACTACTTCTTTGGATAGTACCTGGATATCGCCACCTTCAATGCAATACGGTTCTTCGCGATCATAATATAATTTAGTATCTTCGTAGAATGGATGGTATTGATATACGTATTCCATAAAAATAGACTCGCGCGTCCTAGTCACCGACCACATTTTGTGCAGTGTCGCACCATATCCCACTGTAGCCATTGGGTCACGTTGGAAATATAAATTCGGGATTGGATCAATAATCATCCTACCAGTATCGCGCGTTGCATAAAACCCAGATACTTTGCCTAGCTTCTTTAATTCTGAAATATCAATTCCGGCAATACATTTGCGAATCATCTCTTTGGTATCTTTGATCGCATTTAAAAAGTCAAAACAATGTTTTGCTACTTTTGGCGAAGTTACGCCAGCCTCGGCAATAAACTGCTCCAAAAACTTTTTCCGCACTGTGCGGCCACCCGCTTCCAAAGCTTCAGCTGCGAGATCTACCAAATACACCACTTCTACACCTTCCGCACGCAAAGCATTGGCATAAGCATCATGTTCTTGCTGCGCAATTTTTAAATATGGGATATCGTCAAACAACAATCTTTCCAAAGTGTTTGGAGTCAAATTCAAAAACTCCTCGCCGGGCCTATGCATCAACACCTTTTTCAAAGGTTTGATTTCGCTAAAATTAGCAATTGAACTTTTCACTTATTCTTCCTCCTTTTTATATAGCGTTAAGAACATTACTGCTTTAATTGTATGCATGCGATTCTCCGCTTCGTCAAATACGATAGATCTTTCCGATTCAAATACTTCGTCCGTCACTTCCATTTCTATCAAACCAAATTTTTCATTTATTTCTTTTCCAACTTTGGTATTCAAATCATGAAAAGATGGCAAACAGTGCAAAAACACCGTAGTCGGTTTAGCCCGATTCATCATTTCCATATTCACTTGGTATGGCCGTAATAAATTAATCCTCTCACCCCATTTTTCTTTATCTTCGCCCATAGATACCCATACGTCTGTATAAATAGCGTCCGCCTTGCCATCAAGTTCAGCGATATTATTAGTTACCGTAATTGTACAACCATTTTTCTCAGCTATCGGTAGACACTCCGCCAACACCTCATCAGACGGCTTCAGACTTTCTGGCCCGCAAGCGATAAAATTCACCCCCATCTTAGCACTCATTGCCATTAGCGAATTGGCCACATTATTATGCGTGTCTCCTACAAATGCCAAAGTTAATCCCTTTAACCTACCAAAATGTTCTTCCAAAGTCATAAAATCTGCCAAAGCTTGCGTTGGATGCCACTCGGTAGTAAGTCCGTTCCATACCGGCACATCCGCATATTTAGCCAAATCATTTACAATGTCTTGCCCAAATCCGCGATATTCTATTCCATCATACAACCGCGCCAATACCCTCGCCGTATCCGCAATAGATTCTTTATGCCCCATTTGCGAGCCAGTCGGGTCCAGATATGTTACCCCCATTCCCAGGTCATATCCTGCAACTTCAAACGAACACCTAGTCCGCGTGGAAGTTTTCTCAAACACTATCGCAATATTTTTATTTGGAAAAATCTTATGTGCCCGCCCCGCCTTTTTTAGTTCTTTAAATTTTTTTGCTGTAGCTAGCATATAACGAAGTTCGTCTTCGCTAAAGTCTAGAATTCTTAAGAAATCTCTCCCAAAAAAATCCATTTTTTTTCACCCTTTTTACTTACTATATATTATATATTAAGTTTATTTTAAGCACAAGCAATAAAATGCTATAATTATTATATGAAAAAACGCGTAGTCTTAGCACTCGGCGGCAATGCCTTGCAAAAAAACGGTGAAGCCACTGCCGAAGCCCAGAAAAAAGTCGCCACTGAAGTCGGCGAAGTTATTGCAAGTTTAGCAGGCAAATATGAAATCATTGTTGCACACGGCAATGGTCCACAAGTTGGCAATATCCTAATTCACGAAGAACAAGCTTCCACCGAAAAAGCTCCGGCCATGCCACTAGAAACTACTGTAGCCATGAGTCAAGGCCAAATCGGTTATTGGCTTACCCAAGCCATCAATAATGCTTTTGCCAAAAATGGCAAAAAAGCCAAAGTTGCCACCATTATTTCTCAAATAGTGGTAGACCGCGACGATCCGGCTTTCAAAAATCCTACCAAGCCCATCGGCCAATTCTACAATGAAAAACAGGCCAAAGCTTTAGCCAAAGTCACCGGCTGGACAGTCAAAGAAGATGCTGGCCGTGGCTGGCGTCGCGTAGTAGCTAGCCCTAAGCCTATCGATATCGTAGAAAAACGCACTATCCTAGAACTCGTCAAAGACGGCATCATTGTAATCGCCGCTGGCGGCGGTGGTATTCCAGTCACTCGCACTAAAGTTCTCAAGAGATTAAAAGGCGTAGACGCCGTCATAGACAAAGATTACGCCGCCGAAAAACTCGCCGAAGAGACTAGAGCCGACATTTTTGTTTCTGTCACCGCCGTGCCTAATGTTTTTATCAACTACGGCACCCCAGAGCAAACCGCTCTCCACAAAGTCACCATCAAAGAATTAGAAAATTACCGCAGACACAATCAATTTAAAGCCGGCTCTATGCTCCCCAAAGTAGAAGCCGCCATAAAATTCGCTAGCAAAAAAGATCGCATCGGCATCATCACCGACATAGAACACCTAAGCGAAACTTTGCAAGGCAAAGCCGGCACAATAGTTAAAAAATAAATATTGCATAATTCATTATATTAAGGAACATAAAGGCAAAATCTGCCTTTGGCAGATTCTTGCCGCCGAAGGGGCGAAGCAATGTGATAAAATCTCTATCACATTGCGAAGCTTCCGAAATATAACGAATTATGCTTTTTAGCTATTTTAATAATTTACGCAACTCTAACTTATACTTCTCCACCCCTGGCTGGTCAAACGGATTCACGCCAATCAACTTTGCACTCACTGCACAGGTTAATTCAAAGAAATAAATCAATTCCCCAAACCCTTTTTCATCAAACGAAGGCACACTAATATTTAGTACCGGTATTCCACCTTCTGTATGTGCTATCCTTACCGCCGCCACAATTTTCGCATTCAAATCATCCGTCGGGTAATCTATAATCGTTTCAAACAAATTTCTTCGCCCGTCTTGAATATATTGCCCCAAAGAATGCAAATCCGTAGAATAAATCAGCGAATCCGGCAAAATTCCCCGTTTTTCCTTCCCTTCACTTTCGCCAAACAATTGTTTTAGCCATTCATTAAAATATACCGTAGCCGGTTCAAAACTAGCAAACATCTCCGTATCATAGCCCTTGCTATCCAAAGTATAACGCATATAGGCGTAGTTCAATGCCGGTTCCACTGCCGTCTCCACTGCCTCCGCCGCACCTTCTAGCAGTTTAGAAATATCCACCCCCGCCACCGCCATTGGCAGTAAACCTACCGCCGTTAGCACCGAATATCTCCCCCCGATATTATCCGGCACTACAAATCTAGTATATCCATTTTCTACCGCCTCGTCATGCAACGCCCCCTGTTTCGCATCTGTCGTAGCATATATCCGCATCATCGCTTCTTCCGCACCATATTTTTCTTTCAACTTCTTCTTAAACGCCTCAAACGCTATCGCCGGCTCCAAAGTCGTCCCAGATTTCGAAATCACGTTAACAGAAAAATCATGGTCCCCTACTTTTTCTAGTGCCCACTCTAGCTCGCGCTTACTCAGCGAATTACCTGCATAAATAATCTTGGTTTCAGATTTTGGCCTAAGCGCCTCTATTACTGCTCTGTGGCCCAAATACGATCCACCAATTCCAATACATACCAAATATTCACTTTCTTCATTAATCTTTGCCGCCGCCTCTTTTATCCTGGCAAACTCCCCCATATCATATTTTTTTGGAAGCTCCATCCATCCGCCCATCGCATCTTTCTTAATTTCCGCCAAAATTCTCTGCGCCTGCGCCTTGTCTACTTCTGCGTTAAAATTAACTTTTATCATTCTACCTCCAATTTATACCAAAATTATATCATATCTTGCAATAATTATAAAAAATGGTAAAATATATCTCACGAAATACTGCTCGCACATTTATAAGAGGAGGGATAAATATATGGCCTACAATATATGGGTTGAGCTAAAGCCAAAGAGCAAAAATCTACGGCACTATCTAAGAGAAAAAGGCTATAAAATCTATAGCCAAAACTTTCTCGGCGAATACGTCGTCAATCACGATGACGATGAAGATGAACCAAATAAATGGCTTCGCTACAAATGCGTACGCAGCAGCCAATTAAAACCAACTCAAGCAGTATTACAGAGACTGGACGAAGAACTCACACAGGGTGTAGTGTTAAGCTACAGTATCACCGCCACCGCCCAATAAAGGTTTTCCTTTTCTAAGCCTTCGCCACCTCGCCCGCCCCGAGCATTCCGCTCGGGGCACTTTTATGGTATAATTACCCCATGCCCGTTTGACCATCAGATCGCACGGGAGAACATATCTATTAGCCCGAGTGGCGGAATTGGCAGACGCGCTAGCTTCAGGTGCTAGTGATAGCAATATCGTGCAGGTTCAACCCCTGTCTCGGGCACCACCAACATCTTAAAGTTGACAAATTAACATAAGTATGATACAATAACAGTATAGCCTGGCTATGCTAGGAATTAGCGGTTTTGCCGCTCTTTTTTATTGTCAATAAAATTATTTTTATGCTACAATAAAGGTGCAACAGTTTAGTAATACAAAAGCGTTAGTGCTTTTAGTTTAAAACAATTAGACATTAAAACGGCACCGTAAGGAAGCTAAGTGTCTAATTAGTTTTAAGCTAACGCGATTACTAAGCTGTTGCACCCCTTGCGGTGCCATTTTTGTTAATTCCCGTTTAACTTATAAATGGCACCACAAAGACCAAGTAATTATACATATAAGCGAGGTAAAGTGATGGGTAGAACCACTAAACTAGAAGATAAGTATAAGGCTAGTAGAACTAATCTTCATAGTATGGAAGATGGTACAGAAGATAGAACTACTTTCTTCTATTATGCTTTTCGTAATATCTTATTAGTTAGTATTCCTCTTCTTCTAGTCTCTGGTGTTGTTTTGTTCAACTTATCTATTCATTCTTCTGCCTATAGTTCTAGTACAGATAGTGTATCTCTTACTCTTCCTTCTGCTTGCACTATTAGTGCTAGTATCATTAGTGCTCATAATGCTACTCTAGTTAATGGTCAGTATGAAGGTGATATAGGTAATACTAAGGTTAATGCTTATTGTAATGATAATAATGGTTATAATATCTATGCTATAGGTAGTAGTAATGATTCTGATGGTAATACAGATCTAGTTAGTGACATAAATAGTAACTATAATATCCACACTGGTGTATATAATGCAGGCACTCTTACTCCTTCTACTCCATCCTCTTGGGCTATGAAGTTAAGTAGTAGTAGTGGTACATATGCTCCTACTATTATAGATGGTTATAAAAGCTATTCAGAAGTACCTTCTACTGATACTATGGTAGCTTATAGAACCTCAGGTACTAGTATGGACCCTAATACAGACATAACTGGTTCTTACTTTAATACTACCTACGAAATCTATGCTAATACTCTTCAACCAGCTGGTACTTATCTAGGTAAAGTTAAATACACTATGACTCATCCATATACTAGTAGTGACTTACCTACTATAGAAAATGCCTTTGATATAGCTGGTAAAGACAAGATTACTGTCACTGATCCTATTACTGGAGAAACTGGTGATTACTACAAAATGCAGGATATGAGTGATAGGATATGTAACTTAACTAGGACATATGGTGAGCTATCTGCTACTCAATTAGTAGATATTAGAGATAGTAAGCTATACTGGGTAGCTAAACTAGCCGATGGACATTGTTGGATGACGCAGAACTTAGATCTAGGCATTGGTGGTACCGACGTAACGGCACTTACATCAGAGAACACAGATATAAGTACAGATAGCACCATTTCTGGCGTCGGCATTTATACAGACGGTTATAGTCTAAATAATGGAGTTTATACCTGGAGCCCGGAAAATCCCACCACAAATTCCGGTTGGACTAATAGCACCACAAAAGAATATTCATACGATCCGGGAGACACATACCCAGACGATTTAGCGACACAACAAACAGCCGGTAGTCACGGTCTTTCTGGCAATTTCTACAACTGGACAGCCGCCGTTGCCAGTAATAATTCTGCCGGTGCATCATCTGACAATGCAGCCAACTCCATTTGTCCTAAAAACTGGCGGTTACCAAATTATGACGATAAAGAATTAGATAATTTATTTATTATCTATAACGTCATTACGGCCATTGGGTCTAATACATATTCAAATGGCGGTTTTGGAAAGCTTGTTGATGCACCGTTATACTTTATTAGAGCTGGTGGTATAGGAGTCGGCGGTTCCCCAGCATTCAATGTGGGCGGTGTTGGCTATTCTTGGTATAGTACTTCAAACACAAATACAGCATATACATTAAGATTTACGGAAAATGAAATAAAAACAGACTATCTTGATACTAAAGCCGATGGACTAACAACTCGTTGCCTAGCAAGATAATTTTGGCGGGCGGCTGCACGTGTTTTTAGTTTCCAAATCTAATTTTTGTTTGCATAAAGCAAACCCGAGAGATTTTTTCTAAATTTTAGAAAAATCGACGAGCGAACCCCCATCCGGCGTGAGACGAGCGATTTTTCGTTAAAAATTTAGAAAAAATCTTCCCGGCGTGCAGCGTAGACGCAAACAAAAATTATGATTTAGAAACTTAGAAACACAGATAGCTATCAAAATTTGCTATAATATCCTTATGCTTACCTATCGTAAACTATTTCACAATTATTTAGAAAACAAACTAAAACTCCAAAACTATCAAAAACTCGGCATTGTTTTCTTGCTTGTAGTCATCTCTGGGGTTTTCGGCTGGGTATATGAGTTTATCTTTTATTACTTCAATGGCGGCATGCAAGAATGGTATATGCAGGGCGGCAATTTCCTCCCCTGGATTAATATCTACGCCATCGGCGGTTTACTAATTCTATTTACCACCTACAAATTCAAAAAGCACCCACTGGCAGTATTCTTCATCGCCTTTTTCGCTACTGGCATTTTAGAACTTGTCGCCGGCTGGCTAGTCTACGCTCTAGGTCACGGCACCAGATACTGGGATTACAATACCGAAATCCTCAATTTTGGCAACATTGGCGGCTTCGTTTGTCTTAGAAGTGTTCTGTTTTTTGGTATCTCTGCACTATTCTTGATGTATGCCATCGTGCCATTTTGTATTTTTCTATCACAAAAACTCAGCCGCCGCGCCTTCCTCATTCTTGCCATCACATTGTTTAGCCTAGTTATGTTAGATGAGTTCGGCAATCTCGCCGCCAAAATCTTCGGCCTCCCCACCGCCATGGATTTCTACCGCTCCTTAGGCCTACATTATATGAACTCTTAAGAATTCAGTGTCGTAATTTTCTTGAAATCTACTGCTTCTACCGCCTTACGCAAAGCCGCTTCGTTACCATAATGCGTCTGTTGTCCTGGCGCATCACTAAGCATATGTTGTGCAAACGGAAAACATGCCACACGCTCTAATACTGCTCCAAATCTACCCGTAGTAGCCGTCGCTGCCTCCGCCACCGCTACATCCGCTAAAGGCACTTCTAGTGCCTGCTTCATTTCTTCCGGATAGAAAGTCAAAGAAAACAAATCACCATCTGCCTCCCCTGCTAATCGCCCATAAGCAATAGAAGTATTGCCTTCTATCCATAATCTCTGGTTTAATGGTTTCATTTTCGCCTTCATCAGGTTTGCCTGGCATTTTACTTTTTTCTTACCATCCAAGCTTTTCATATCACATACAAAATCACCTTCACACGTAGTGGTCATTACGGCGGCTTTTACATCTGGCGATTTCAACCCATGCTTTTCATCATAAGAAATACTATCGCTAATATAATCCATCATTACCCAACTTAGTAGTCCAGTTGCAGTGTTTTCTGCCACCGAGTAATACTCTGCCCTAGCACCCCAAAACACACTAGTATGTATTCTAAACATACTCACTATTCCGTAATATTTTTCTGGACCACCTTCAAATACTGCAGCCTTTGCCGGCACAAATCCATCCGGCATAAATTTTTGCACCTTTATAGGATCAGGTATTTCGTAGAACAAGAAAGAACAATACGGCTCCACCACGAACGGCATTTTATTTGCCTTTTTTGTAGCACTCGTCACAATTTTTCTTTGCAACCATACCGGCAACTTCTTCAGCCTAGTTTGCATATAATGCGACGTCCCCACCGCCATCGGATCTACTAGTTTTTCCACCCCTTCAGCATATTCTAATACGTTCATGCTTATATTATAGCATCTAGTTCTGTATGCACCGCTTTTTTATCTGATTTGATCAATTCCAGTCTCGCTGCAATTTCCTTCTTACCAATCGTAATCGCTCTCGCCAAAGCTGGATCATCTTTCATTTTGTCAAAGAAATCTTTGTATTTCGCAAAATCCTCTTCCGTCTTTACGCTACTTGCAATATAGCGTGGATAATTATCCAGCGATTTATCTCCCGCCATATTTTTTACATAATCCCAATTTTGCGTTAACCACGTAAACACTTTTTCTTTGCTCCGTGGATTACGGTATAAATATAAGAATAGATAAAACTGATCTTGCGGCTTTACCACTTCTGGCTGGTTTAATAGTGCTATCATTTTATCTAATGCCGCCATATCTTTTGCTAAAGTCCCAGCCATCATCAAATCAAACTTTATTTCCGGATCTGCCATATTTTTATATTTTTCTATATAGCTATCAACAATTTCTGGGTCCATGTATACTTTTGCATCCAAGATATCTTCCCGAATTTCCGCATCTAGCTTACCATAATTCTCGTTATACATTGCAGCCAACTTTTGCAAGTTTTCTTCCGTTTCCGCATAAAAATCCAATCCTAAAAGTATCGCCCTTAGTCTAATAATATTTTCATCATCTTCTTTTCGCGTGGTTAGGCCAATTTCTTTAAGTTTTGGCGCCACCAGTTCCCCTACATACTTTTTAAACTTCTTTTCTTCCGCCGAACCAAACTCAAAGAAAATCTTCAAATTAGAAATAATCGCCAAAATGATATTCCATACAGCAGCTGCATTTTCATTTTTAAACTTCTGTACCAGCGGCAACAGCGATGCACTATCCGCAAGCTCCGTTCGCGTCACTAAATCACGATCTATCAATAATCTTAGTTTTTCTTCCAAATCCAATTCATCAAACTGTGCCAATTTTTCTTCAAATTCCGCTTCCGACAAATTCAAAATATAATGCCCGGACATATCCTCATTAATTTCTGGTAGCGGCCAACTCTCATCTTTTAGTGGCCCATCCAGCAAAAACCTCTGCTGTTTGTCACCCGTCACAACCGGATATCCAGGCTTATCTATAAATGCATGCATTAATTTCTTCGGGTCAAAGTTTGCGTAAGGTTTCAAACTTTCCCACAAATCATCCCCCACCGTATTCTGATATTTAAATCTCTCAAAATAATCCCGTATACCTTTACAAAAATCTTCCCAACCCATCGCACGTATCAGCATTAGCATCAATCTAGCACCCTTCGCATAGACAATCGCCGGATCAAAAAGCGTTGCAATTTCTTCTGGATTATTTACGTCTTGATGCACAGATTGCACATCAGTATACGCGTCTCGCCTTAATGCCGCTAGCGCATCTCCAGTAAAGAATCCTTCAAAAATCTTATACTCTGGGTGAATATAATCTACCGCGTAATATTCCATCACGCTCGCAAAAGATTCATTTAACCACAAATCATCCCACCATTTCATTGTCACGAGATCCCCAAACCATTGATGAGATAATTCATGTGCCACAGTAAGTGCTACACTCTTTTTTGTGCCAAGCGTCGCATTTTTACCGGCTAGAAGCATGCTCTCACGATAAGTCACTAGCCCCCAGTTTTCCATTGCCCCTGCTTCAAAATCCGGCAATGCTACCTGATCTAATTTCTTCAAAGGATACGGCACGCCAAAATTATCGTCATAAAATTCCAACGACTTCGCCGCTATTTCATTAGCAAAATCTACTGTATCTATATTTTGATTGAGTGCCGCATAAGTTGTAATTTCCACTCCATGTGCATTCTTGATAGTTTTTCCATGAAACTTGCCAATCACCCAAGCCAAAAGATATGTGCTCATCCGCGGTGTCGGTTCAAAAATAGTTTTATTACCCCTCTTTTCTAATGCCGGCGTATTTGCAATTACCATATCATCCGAACCTTCCGAAGCAGAAATAGAAAGTTCAAACACCGCCTTGGCCTCTGGTTCATCTATACACGGAAACGCCTCTCTAGCATAGTGACTCTCAAATTGTGTCGCCACTATTACCTCTGTTTTACCATTATACTCATAGGTAGAAAGGTACGCTCCCTGCATATTTTCGTTCAAATGTCCGTAATACCCTATTTCTACCGTCAAATCGCTCCTAGGCACCTTAAATACCGTCAAAACGCCATCTGCTACTTCAAATTCAGCATTTTTTCCATTTATCGCCACCGAATCAACAGATAAACCCACCGCATGAAATTTGATATTTTCCGCTTTTGCGCTCCCTTCCACCATTACTATCCCACCAATAGTTTTAGCAAATTTATCTATCTCAAGATCCAGAATATATTTTTCTGGCACAAAATAATCAATTAGTCGCTCCATTTTACCTCCACACTTTTTAACGTATTATTTATGTAGTTTTACAATCTCAGGGATTTTTGCATCCTTCAAAATCGGCTCAAGCTCTGTTTCTTCCAAAGTTTCATGCGCCAAAAGTTCCTCTGCTAATTTATCTAGCACCGGCTTATTCGCTTTCAGCACTTCTTCCGCCCGTTTTGCAGCTTCGTCAGATAGTTTCTTGATTTCCGCGTCAATCAATTCTGCTGTTTTTTCAGAATATGGCTTCCCAGTAGAAATCGTATAATATCCCGTAGCTTCACTTGGAAATACCAAGTTTCGCGTGCCATCACCCATACCTTCTTCCACAATCATAGATTTTGCTAGCTCTGCCACATTTTTTAAATCACTCGAAGCCCCAGTCGTTACCGCATCCTTCCCAAAAATCAACTTCTCCGCTACACGACCACCCATTGCTCGTGCCAAAATATCTTTTAGCTCGTAAATACTCTTATAACTTCTATCTTCCGGCGGCAAGAACCAAGTCACGCCACCAGTTTGCCCACGCGGAATAATCGTCACCTTGTGCACTGGGTCACTATCCGGCAGCACGTGTCCTACCACAGCATGTCCCGCTTCATGATAAGCCGTAATTTTGCGCTCTTTATCGTTCATTACTTTGCTCTTGCGCTCTGGCCCAATCGCCACCCGTTCGAATGCCTCGGTTAAATCTTTATTAGAAATCGCCTTATGCCCTTCACGTGCTGCTGTAATTGCCGCTTCATTAGCAATATTAGCTAGATCCGCACCAGACGACCCCGCTGTTTTCTTCGCGAGCGCTTCTAGATCTACATTTTCTTCTACTGGCTTACCCTTAAAATGTACTTTCAAAATCTCTAACCGATCTTTTCTTTCCGGCAATGCCACATTTACGTGCCGGTCAAACCGCCCTGGGCGAAGAAGTGCCTTATCTAGCATATCTACCCGGTTGGTCGCCGCCATTACTATTACACCACTATCATTATCAAACCCATCCATCTCCACCAAGATTTGGTTTAAAGTTTGCTCGTCTTCGCGTCCTGCACCACCCCGCGCATCACGCTTGTGCGCCACTGCATCAATTTCGTCAATAAAGATAATGGACGGCGCATTTTTCTTAGCCTTAGAGAATAAGTCCCGTACCCGGCTAGCACCCACACCTACAAACATTTCTGCAAATTCCGAACCAGAAATCGAGAAAAATGGCACATCTGCTTCGCCCGCCACCGCACGCGCCATCAATGTCTTACCTGTACCGGGTTCCCCTGCAAGCAGCACGCCGCGCGGTATCTTTGCGCCCAATTTTTCGTACTTCTTCGGACTTTTCAAGAAATCTACAATCTCCGTCAAGTCTTGCTTGGCGGATTCATTTCCCGCTACATCCTTAAAAGTCACCTTCTTTTTGTCTGGCCCATACAATCTAGCCCGCGCCTTACCAAAACTCATAGATTGATTATTCGCCGCATTCGCCTGTCGCATCATCCAGCTAAGGAATATCACAATCGCAATAATCGGCAGCACCGTCAATGCCACATCCAAGATAATTCCCCAAGTATTTATATTTTCCTTATATTCAATTACTGGATAGGTCTCTTGGCATTTTGTTAGCTCATCTCCAGCCAAGCCGTCACAATAATTAATCAACCCCTGGTCATACAAAGTCCCCGCCCCATCCTTACGAGAAGTTTCTGTAGGTTTATCATTATCTTTTAGAGTAATATCTAAAGTTTCACCCGTCACCGTAATCTTTGCAATATTCCCTTCCGAATCATTTGCTCGCTGAATTACTTCAGAAATCGGCACCTCAGTCTTTTGCATGCTGCCATAATTTAAGCTTGTAACCAAATATACCCCAAGACATATCAAAATAAAAGTAAACAACACGCTCCGAATCGCGTTAGAGCGATTATTATTAGCATTAGTTCTTCCAGTCGGTTTTTTAGTCATTTTTTCCGCCACTATTTTTTCTCCTTATCTTACAATTTTATCACAGTTAGTTATAGTTTATTATCTATTTTTATTTTATATTTTACGGTAAATGTGATATAATAAATATACGACTGGGTGTAGCACAGTTGGTAGCGCGCGACTTTTGGGAAGTCGAGGTCGCAGGTTCAAGTCCTGTCACCCAGACCACAAGAATACGAGTAAAAAGAAAGTGCTTACACTTTCTTTTTTGAGTATTCGCAGTGGTCTTTTATTTTTGCGAAGCAAAAATAAGCCCCAAGCATGAGAAGAAGGCCTTTGGGCCTTATTTTTGTGCTTTATTTGACGCCATGTCATCACCGTACCATTTAGGTATTTCTCATTTTATGTTATAATCATCTCATAAGCCAGGGTGTGGCGCAGTTGGTAGCGCGCAGCGTTCGGGACGCTGAGGCCGTCGG